>JAUVJB010000317.1 GCA_030592465.1 Bacteroidota bacterium
AAATCTCCTCATCTGTTTTGTGAATAAAAGGCTCTAATTTAATTCCCTTTTCGGCAACAACTAAACTCTCAACATCATTTACGTATTCGGTTTGGAAAAATTGTCTTAATAAATAATCAAGTGTTATTTTTGCAGAACCTTTTTCACGTGCATTTAAGTACTTTTCCCAGATTACATCAGAGATTTCAATTAAATATCTGCGTCCATAACTTATAGAACCTGTTTTTTCATTAAAGAATAATGAAACAAAATTTATCATTTTTTGCTCCATATCCTCAAAGGCATCGGAGAATATATTTAATCGGTCATTTGCAGGTTGCACATTAAGAAATGCGGCGGTTGCCGTTTCGTTATTTACGTCTTTATTAAGTTTAGAACCCCACATTGTTAGCTGCATAAATTCAGATAACCATTCCATCTCTGCTCTCATTTCCTGCCAGCTTGCAATTGGTGGAGTGATGTATCCTGCTACTTCTGGAGTTATTTTTTGTTCGTTGCTTTCGGGTTTTTCAATTTGAATAATATCTGTAATATCTTTGTTTAATGCATTTCCAGTACCCGCACAAAGCGTGCATTGTTTACCTTTGATTTGACCAGTACCCTGACAGGCTTTGCAGTCTGTAAGATAACGCCAAAATATAGGATAACCGTGTACAAATTCATTAAGGTTTTTAATCGTTCCGGTTCGCAAATAATGATCGGCTAAACTAATAACATCAGCAAATGGACTTTCGTTATAAAGCAAATTAGAACTTAAAATATCACTGTTAATAATTGCGGGGACTTTTTTAAATATGTTATCAAAGGTTTGCTTTATTCCCTTTAACTCATCAACTTCTTTTATAACATTATCAACTACATTAATAATTCTATCTTTTTTGTTATCAACTACTCTATAAAAATCACCTTGTTTTCCTTCAATTTTAAAAGGTTTGAATATCACCCATTCAAGTAATCTACCGTTTTGTTTATAGTTAAAAATTGAGCAAATAGATTTTAAAGTAGGATATAAATCATTTTCCTTAACTTCAAAGAAAACCAATCCGGCTGGGTCTGTATAACATTTATTTGATTGTACATTCTCAATCCATTTACGAATTGGCAGCCCGCCTGTGATGTTTGTTAATTTTTTTTTTGTAGATTTACTTTTATTGTCGAATAGTCTATTGCCACCTTTTGCCGAAAATACTTTATCAATTGGTCTGGATAGGTTTGCAAATAAATAACGGTTAGTAGTAAGGTATTTTTTACGTAATTTTAATTGATTGTCGTTTTCAATCTTATCAATTTTGGTTAGATATTCCTTTGTGTTTATTCCGTTAAAATGTACGTCAAGCGTTGTATGTTCTATCTCCGCTTGTATAATCCAGTTGGGTCGTTTTTTCTGAATTATTTTTAAAATTTCATTTAAGTCTTGAAAAATCATATCAATTTTTAAAAATATAAAATTAATACAATTTTAGGAAAATTTCTATTTTTGAGAATTATGTCCCACTTTTTGAAAAGTCAGGATAAAATGATTATAGATTTGTTTTTTGCCTTTTAAGCTCCACCGATATATAGTTTTACGATTAACTCCAATTTTCCGAGCAACAAAACTTTTGTTATTTGTGATTGTTTTTTCGCCTGTTTTGGTGTTAATTAGTTTCATTTTTTGAATATTAATATCGGATATACCAATGAAAATAAAAATGTAATAAACAAATCCCTCCGCCCAAAGTGCGATATAAACATAAAAAATACGAATATACAACTGGTTAAATATAAATATATTATTTCTAAAATCATAATTTCAATCTGAATTTATTAACCACATTTCATTTTATTTCACGTTTTTCGGTTTGTAACATTATTATCATTATTCCTGATATAATTGAAAATTCTGTTTTACCAATAAATAAAAATATCAATACAAAGACACAAAATATAAAAATTAAAATTTTGCGTATATTTTTCATTTCGTTAGTTTTTTGTAAATCTTTTCAGTTAATTTTTTATTTGATTCAATCCAGTCTGGAAGTAAATCCTTAAGTAATGTGTAAATAAGCCATATTAATATTAATATCAATATTAGCGCAGTTCCAACATAAAAATTTGTGATAAAATACCAATCGTGAAATAACATAAATTCTTTAAATAAAGGCTCTCCTATCGAATCAGTTATCAAATACCCTGCAAAAGATATTAGTAAATAAGCTATCGGAATTAAACATATTTCTCCGATTTTAAGTAAAATAAAAATTGTTGTTTTCATAGTTTTAGTTTTTTGATTTATATAATTCATTGTAATTATATTCAATTTTCCCACATTTACAACATCTTTTTGCCGTGCTTGTAAACCATTGTGTATTCATTGTTCCGAACCCTTTTTTTCTCCAATCGTGTTCGCAATTTAATTGTTTGAAATAACGACAAATAATTGTCTTAAATGCTTTGATAATTGTTTTCATTTTTTTAGTTTTTAATTAATTAATTTTCATTGCTTTAGTCTCAATCACTCACTACGCCAAGACAA
>JAUVJB010000039.1 GCA_030592465.1 Bacteroidota bacterium
CTTCTTGAAAGAATTTTTAAAGTTATAGCATCTTCAATATCACGACCGAGATATGATATTTTATCTGCAATTTTCACAACACAACCTTCCCAAGTAAACGGTGAATATTGATTAGGATGGTCAATATCGTATAAATCAACAGCTTCGTTGCGTGGGAAAATAGCATTCTCGTTTACCTCTCCACAGTGAGAAATAATTCCATCGCGAACAGCATAAGTTAATGACAAGTTTTCTTTTTTCCCATATTGATTTCGTAATGTTTCAATTTTATCAACAAACCACAAGCTGTTTTTTTCATGCCAAAACGATTCGTTAATTTCTCTTTTTGCAATTTGATTTAATACAAGTTCTCCCTTATGCCCAAATGGTGCATGACCGAGATCATGACCTATTGCAATAGCACGTGTTAATTCAGTGTTTAGCCCTAAAAAATTTGATATTGTTTCACTTACTGATGCCACATGACTGACGTGCTCAATTCGTGTACAAATATGGTCGTTGGTTGTTGCAAAAAAAACTTGAGTTTTATGTTTTAATCGCCTGTATGCCTTACAATGTAATATTCTGTTATAATCTCTCCAAAATTCACTTCTAATATCATCTTTACGTTTAAGTAATGAACCATAACGTTCAATTGATTTTTCCCATTTTGGACTTCCGTGAAAAGTGCCTGAATTTTTAAATCTTTCTTTTTGCATCTTATTTATGAATTATTAACAAAAATAAAACATTTGAAGGAGAAGACAATATAAAACAGTATCAAGTTCAAAAATTGGGTATTATAAAATAACTTATTATTGTTTTTGTTTGCAAACATGCGAGGCATAGCCGTTAAGCTATAATAAACGCATTTTCTAATGATGTTTATTAAAATATGTAAAGAGCAGACTGTCTAATAATTCAAATCCGTCTATTTTGCTCTTCCGTTAAACAAAGTAAGTTTCTCTCACTATTACATTAATTTTTTCTTCTATGAAAAATTTAGTAAGTTCACACCTTAATTTTTGTGCATTTAATACAAATGTTAGTTCCCTTATACCTGTAAAAAACTATTTTTTAAATTTTTATGTGCTTAGGCTCTGTCCTTTCAGGGGGATTAAGGTTTTATAATCATTTTTATACTTGGGTCCTTACCCAAAATTTTGTTGTCGAGGACTTTCGGTCTTAATTAGTGTCTGCACGGAAACTCCATATTTTTAAATCTTTGATAAAAAAACGTCAAAGACAAGGCTTTCGATTCGCCAGCTGGCGGATAAAAATCAAGGAGTTTACTTTTGTAAATGACTGTTTCAAAAGCGAGAATAACGCAGTATTTGGCGTTTTCTTGCAAAAACTAATGATAAAAAAAAAGTTGCTTTATAATACCCAACTTTTGAACTATCTGCTAAAATCTAAATGATAAATAAAAAAAATATATTAGTATGTCCGTTAAACTGGGGATTAGGCCATGCCACACGAGTGATGCCAATAATTAATTTATTGATTAAACAAAAGCATAATGTGGTAATTGCAGCAAACGGATATCCTCTTGAACTGCTGAAAAAAGAATTCCCAAGCCTTAAATTTATACGTTTCCCTTCGTTTAATATTAAATACTCAAAAAATAATTCGCTGATATTTAAAATACTTTTATCATTACCCGGAATATTATTCAGCATAATAAAAGAACATCAACAACTAAAAAAAATTATAAAAAACGAAAAAATTGACATTGTTATTTCAGATAATCGATATGGCTTGTGGAACAAAAATGTTTGCTCTGTTTTTATTACTCATCAAATAATGGTAAAAACACCCCAATATCTTAAATTGTTTGAATATCCGGCTTATCTGATTAGCAAATTTTTTATTCTAAAATATAACAAATGCTGGGTGCCTGATTATGAAGATGAAAACAATCTGTCAGGTGATCTATCACATAAATATAAACTACCGCTCAACACTTCGTTTATTGGTCATCTATCAAGATTTGACAATATGCAAAAACAAAAAAACCAGACTGAAAAAAATATTGATTTACTTGTAATTCTTTCAGGACCCGAACCTCAGCGAACAATTTTCGAAAACATTATCATTAAACAAACAGTAAACACTAATTACAAAGTAGAAATAATTGAAGGCAAGCCGCAAGAAATAAATAATTCAAAAAATAATAAAAACATAAAAATAATAACTCATCTGGAGACAGAAGAACTGCTTAAAAAAATCTGGTCGTCAAAAATTATTTTGTCGCGTGCCGGCTATTCAACAATAATGGATTTTGTGAGTTTAAACAAAAAAGCAATATTAGTACCCACCCCCGGGCAAACCGAACAACAATACCTCTCAAAATATCTAAACGATAAAAAATTATTTTATTTTGTTAAACAAGACAATTTGAATATTGAAAACGCAATAGCTGACTTTCAGAATTTTACTTCAAAAAAAATATCAATAAAGAACAATTTGCTTGAAAAAGAAGTTATAAAACTTCTCAACACTCCCTGTACTCCTATATAAATTGCGAATTAACAATTAATAATTTAAATTCCGTGTAATCCGTTGATAAATTCATCAAAAAACACATAAATTCTACTACATTTAACATAGATTTTATTAATTTTAAAACTCAAATATTAATAATAAAAAAGTGAAACTTAAGAATCTCATCGAAAATAAAAAATGGTATGCCATTTACACTAAGTCAAGAGCAGAAAAAAAAATCAATCAGTTATTATGCGACAAAGGCATTGAAACGTATCTGCCTTTACAAAAGCGTTTGAAGCAATGGAGCGACAGAAAAAAATGGGTAGAAGAACCACTTTTCCGCTCATATATTTTTGTGAAAGTTTCTGAAGCAGAATTTCTCGAAGTACAAAAAACCGCAGGAGTTGTTTGCTTTATAACTTTTGAAAGAAAAAAAGTTCCCATTCCCGAAAACCAGATTGAAACCGTTAAACAATTACTTAAGAATAATATTGAATTAGAGCAGACAACAGAAAAATTCAACATAAATGACAATGTAAAAATCATTTCAGGGAACTTAACAGGAATACAAGGTAAACTTGTTGAATACAAAGGCAAAAAAAAGGTTCTAATTAGTATAGATTCCATTTCTCAAGGATTAATAATTAATGTACCTTTAGTATCTTTACGAAAAATTTTTTGAGGCAGGCAAAAATCTTTCTCAATCTATTAATATTTGTACGAAATAACAAAATTTCACATCTATAGTTACCAATTAAAATTGGGACTTACGAGGCGAAGCTGTGGAAAGACGACACATTCAAACAATAATTCGTGGACGAATGGAATTAGGAATTAGCGAATTTTATGTAACAGATTACATAGAAATTGATTAAAAATTGGATTGCATTACATAATTTCACATCTTTACAAGTAACAAATATTTTGAAATTAATTTCTTACCGTCATATTTTATTTTAGATTTTTAAACATTAAGTCATTGAAATTCATCATGCTAAAAACAAATAATCAATAGTAAATCAGCAATAGAAAATCGCTGAGTTCTTGGGACAAGGTATGGAACCATGATAAATAAAAAGTTACACAACGGAATTGCAAGGTATTCAAAATAAAATTTACGAAATTAGAGGACATAAAGTCATGCTCGATTTCGATTTGGCTGGTTTATATGAAGTGGAAACAAAAGCCTTAAACTTAGCTGTAAAAAGAAATTTACAAAGATTCCCTTTCGATTTTATGCTTCAACTTACCCTTGAAGAATGGAACAATTTGAGCTTGCAAATTAAAACCTCAAATTCTTTAAGGTTGCAAAATGAAACCTTAAAGAAAGGCAGAGGCAAGCACACAAAATATTTACCTTATGCCTTTACAGAGCAAGGGCTTGCAATGCTTAGCGGAATATTAAACTCTGAAAAAGCAATTGCTGTTAATATTACTATTATGAGAGCATTTGTTATGATACGGAAATATGCGCTAACCTACCACGAATTGAGTGAGCGGTTAAAAAAAATTGAAGGTAAATTTACCGATGTATATGAGGCTATTAATTACCTGCTAAATAAGGATAAGGTGCAAGAAGAACAAAATTCAAGAAAGCGCATTGGCTTTAAAAAAAACTAAAGATAATTGGTAAATGTTAAGTGACCCGATTACCGAAAAAATTCATAATGAAATTTTGAGTTTGCCTATTAGTCCTGTTATGGAAACTGAAAATGTTGCTAACATAATTAAAATAATTAATAAATATCAGCAGTGAACAAAAAAACTCCGTGTAAATCCGCCTGCCCCGTAACGAAGCGTAATGGGGTGTAATCCGTGGACAAAAAAGAATTGCAAATTAATATCTACTTATAAAATATTTCTATGAAACAAGACGAAATATTAAAATTATTAAACGCAAGCGAATCTGAGACTCTTGAATTTAAAAGCAGTTTCAATAATGAAGCTGTTGAAACTATTTGTGCTTTTGCAAATACAAAAGGAGGAAAACTTATTATAGGCGTTAACGACAAAAAAAATATTATAGGAGTAAAATTAGAAAAAGAAACAGCACAAAATTGGATTAATGAAATAAAAAATAAAACTAACCCATCAGTTATTCCGGACATAGAAATATTGGATATAAATTCAAAAAAAATTATTCTATTCATAGTTTCAGAATACCCGATAAAACCTATTTCTGTTAAAGGAAAATGCTATAAAAGAGTTGGCAATTCTAACCATCAATTAAATATTTCTGAAATTGTAAATACTCATCTAAAAACATTTAATACAAGTTGGGACTATTATCCGGACAAAAATCATTCAATAGAAGATATCTCTTTAGATAAAATTATTAACTTTATTACTACAACAAATAAAAACAGAAGTAATGAAATTGACGATAATCCAATAACTGTATTAAAAAAATATGAATTACTCAGAAATGATGATGTTACTAATGGATGTTTTTTACTGTTTATGAAAAATGAATCAGCACTCTCAACAATTGAAATGGGCAGATTTGCAGATGAAATTACTATAAAAGACAGTAAAACTTTAAAGTCAGATATTTTTGCAGAAGTAAATGATATAATTGAATTTATAAAAAAACATACTAACAAAGCTTACATTATTACAGGTAAACCTCAAAGAGAAGAACGTTGGGATTATCCACCCTATGCAATTAGAGAGATTGTAATCAATATGATCATACATCGTGATTATATGAATCCATCAGACTCTATTATTAAAATATTTAATGATAAAATTGAATTTTTTAATCCGGGAAGTCTTCCCGATTTTATTAGTATTGACAATTTAATCAAAGGGAATTACATCTCATATACCAGAAATAAGCAAATTGCAATGATTTTTAAAGAAGCCGGAAGAATTGAAAAATACGGTTCGGGAATTAAAAGAATTTTACAGGCATTTAAAAATTATAATTTACCACAACCTAAATTTGAAAATTTTCAGCATGGTTTTAGAGTTGTTGTATTTGCAAAGAAAGAAAAAAAATTAAATGACGAATTAAATGACGAATTAAATGACGAATTAAATGAGGGATTAAATGAGGGATTAAATGTTGGACAAAAATCCGTTTTTACTTTTATTAAAAATAATCCCGGGGAAATGGCAAAAGATATTTCAAAAACACTTAAAATACCATTTGGCAGCGTTGACAGGCACATAAGGGTTTTGTTAAAAAAGAATTTAATTGAACGCAGAGGAAGCAAAAAAACCGGTGGTTACTTTATTAAATAAAAAAATATAGAATTAAATAAGGGATTAAGTGAGGGATTAAAACTGTTGCTTGAAACAATAAATAAAAACCCACATAAAAACACAAATGAATTAGCTGCAATACTCAACAAACCAAACAAAACCATTGAACGTTGGATATCTAAACTAAAAAAGGAAGGCAAAATTGAATTTACAGGAAGTAAAAAAACCGGTGGATATGTTGTTAAAAAAAAATCAAATTAAACTAAAGAATTAGGAATTAAAAAACTCCGTGCAAATCCGCCTGCCCCGTAACGAAGCGTACTGGGGTGTAATCAGCGGACAAATCAGTAACCTTTTTCAAAAATATTCCTTATAATTGCATTTTCATAATATGTTATGAACAAATTAAAAATAACACAACAGTTACCAATTAAAATTGGGACTTACGAGACGAAGCTGTGGAAAGACTAAAAATTTAATATGACTCTAAAAACAAACAACATACATCCTGTATTCGAAAGAATTGTGCAAAGAGAAAATAATGAGAAATTACTAAATCAACATTCCATTGTAATTTGGTTAACAGGACTTTCCGGAGCGGGGAAATCAACAATTGCAGCAGGATTACAAAAAAAATTATACGATAATGGCTTTTTATCACAAGTTCTCGATGGTAATAATATTAGAGCAGGTATTAATAATAATTTAAAATTCACAATTGACGACAGGTTTGAAAATATCAGAAGAATTGCCGAAGTATCAAAATTATTTATATTGCAAAAAAAACGATATGTATAGTTTAAATATTAGAAAAGAACTTTTTTGGGATGTTGATTTAACAAAATTTGACGGACAACGTAATAAACGACTTATCATTGAAAGAACTTTTAATATGGGTAATTTAAAAGAATTGAAAGAAATATTTAATTATTATGGTATTGAAATTATAAAAAACGAAATAATTAAATCAGGTTATTTAGATAATAAAACTCTTAATTTTGCAAGTACTTGGCTTAATATTCCTTTAAAAAAATTTAGATGTTACATAAAAAATTGGTAGCGACAAAACCGGACACTGGGAGGTAATTAATTAGGAATTAAGAATTAAGAATTAAGAATTAACAATTAACAATTAACAATTAAAAACTCCGTGCAAATCCGCCTGCCCCGTAACGAAGCGTACTGGGGTGTAATCCGTGGACAAAAAAGCATCCGTGCAATCTGTGAACCAAAAGTCATCAACAAAAGTGTTTGCAAAGTCAAAAAGTCGTTAATTAAAATGTAACACATTACAAAAAGTCGTTCAAAAAAATGTACATTTGTAAAATTATATAATTTAATTAATAATGGAAAGAGCTCAGTTAAACAGCTTAATACAATGGAAAAATTCCAAAACACGTAAACCATTAATAATACGTGGTGCACGACAAGTGGGGAAGACATGGTTGATGAAAGAATTTGCAAAGAAGGAATATAAGAAAAGCATTTATATAAATTTTGAGAGTAGTAAGCATCTAAAAAATATTTTTGCCAACGATTTCAATATAAATAGGATAATTACTGCATTACAAATTGAAACAGGAATTTTATTTGAAGCAAAAAACACACTAATAATTTTTGATGAAATACAAGAAGCAGCAAGTGCAATAACTTCATTAAAATATTTTTATGAAAACGCTCCCGAATATCATGTTATTGCCGCAGGGTCTTTATTAGGAGTGGCTTTACATCAACAGACTTCTTTTCCTGTAGGCAAGGTAAATTTTTTAGACCTTTATCCATTAACTTTTTCGGAATTTTTAGAAGCAGGAGGACAAAAAAATCTTTCATCTCTTCTTATAAACAAAGATTGGAATTTAATAAAAACATTTAAGCAAAAATTAATTGAATCTTTACGACAATATTACTATGTTGGAGGTATGCCTGAAGTAGTAAGTGCACTTTGTGATAATAATGATTTTAATGAAGTGCGAGAAATCCAAAATCGAATATTACAAGGATATGAACAAGACTTCTCAAAACATGCACCCATTGAAATTGTTCCTAAAATAAAACTGTTATGGAACTCTATTCCTGCACAATTAGCAAAAGAAAACCGAAAATTCATATATGGTGTTATTAAAAAAGGAGCAAGAGCAAAAGATTATGAAATTGCTATAGCCTGGCTTATAAATTGCGGACTTATACATAAAGTTAGCAGGGTGACGAAACCTTCAATGCCTCTTAAAGCTTACGCCGATTTTAGTGCATTTAAATTATTTTTGGTCGATATAGGTTTATTATCTGCGATGTGCAATATTGATGTTAAAACTTTATTGAAAGGAAATGCTATTTTTGAAGAATTTAAAGGAGCAATTACCGAACAGTTTGTATTGCAACAATTAGTTGCCGAAAAAAACTTTAATGTCTATTATTGGTCAGCTGAAAAATCTACCGCAGAAATTGATTTTCTAATACAATATAAAGATAGAGTTATTCCTGTAGAAGTAAAAGCAGAAGAAAATTTACAAGCAAAAAGTTTAAAAATGTTTTGTCAGAAATACAACCCTCAACAAGCTATAAGAACTTCAATGTCCGATTACAGAAAAGAAAGTTGGTTAATAAATGTTCCATTATATGCTATTAATGAGTTACAAAATATTAATTAAATAATAAAGTTTGAATCCACTCCGAAAAATCTTCATAGCCGTCATTGCGAGGACGAAGTCCGAAGCAATCTGTTGACAATTACGAATTAACAATTAACAATTAATAATTAATAATTAAAAAAGTATCCGTGAAAATCCGTGAAATCCATGAACAAAATAATCCGTGCAAATCCGTGAAATCCGTGGACAAAAAAGCATCCGTGCAATCTGTGAACAACTCTGTGCAAATCAGTGAAATCCGTGGACAACTCCGTGCAAATCCGTGAAATTCGTGGACAATTCATAATTAATAACAATCAGAGACCTGCTAACAGATAATTATACATCGCAAGTCAGGAATAAACTAATAGCAAAAGCATTTAAAGAAACGGGTATTATTGAAAATACGGATCCGGTATAAGAAGAATATTAAGTATTTGCAATGATTATGGTATTGTATCACCCGTAATAGAAGAAGTTTTTAATGGTTTTAGGGTCACTTTGTATAAAAAAAAGTTTATGAAGATTAAAAATGTCACTGAAAATGTCACTGAAAAAAGAAACTATTTAATTATAAGAGAGATTAAAAAAAATAATTCTATATCGATTGACCAACTTGCTGAAAAACTTAAAGTTACAAGACGAACTATAATACGGGATATTGAAAAAATGAAAAATCAAAAAATTCTCTGCCGCATAGGTCCGTCCAAAGGCGGCTACTGGAAAATTTTGCCAACGGAGAAAACAAACCGAATAAAATATTAAAATCTGTTAAAATATGATAACTGTTTTTGACAACGAAGACAAGATAAATTTCAAAAATATCGAAATAGACATTATACCTTTTTACAAATATTTTTTAAAATAAGAAGTGATTTGTGAAGAAAACGGTAATTATATTGTCTATGATATTATAATTCGTAAAAATCTGTGCAAATCAGTGGACAAAAGAATCCGTGCAATCCGTGGACAAACCTCCGTGTTAATCCGTGTAATCTGTGGACAAAAAAATAGAGATACAAAATATTAATGGAAAAAAAATAAAAATATCAAAATTTAGAACTATATTTATAAATAATGAAAATCCCCTTTAACAAACCGTACCTAACAGGAAAAGACGCTTAACTAAAAATCTATTTTTATGTCACTTAAAACAGAAAATGAAATTGTTGAGTTTAAAACTGTGTGGAAAGATGAGTATCTTAAACATATTTGCAGTTTTGCTAATAATAATGGGGGGAGATTATTTGTTGGAGTTTCTGATATAGGAGTTGTAACAGGAATTAAAAATATAAAAAAATTACTCGAAGACATTCCAAATAAAATAATCAATTATTTGGGTATTATTCCTCGTGTAGAATTACATACAGAGAACAACTTACATTATGTTGAAATAGTTATTGATAAAAATATTGAGCCAATTAGTTATAAGGGTAAGTTTTACATTAGAAGCGGAGCTACTACGCAAGAATTAAACGGCAGAGCATTACAAAATTTTTTATTAAGAAAAAATAATCTGACTTGGGACGAAATAGGAATTGAATATGCGAGTTTAAAAGATATTGATGCTCAAACAGTAATTAAGTTTGTAGAAAAAGCAATTTTAGCAAACAGAATGACACCGGAAGCTCGCAATTACGATATAAAAACGCTTTTTCAGAATCTTAATCTTTTTGATAATAAAGGTTTAATAAAACGTGCAGCAATACTGGCTTTTTCAAATAATCCAACTAAATTTTTCCCCGCATTCAGTTTAAAAATTGGTCGTTTTGTAAATGATACAGATATTGTTATTCAAGATGTTATTGAAGATAATTTGTTTTTAACGACAGAAAAAATATTTCAAATATTAAAATCAAAATATTTAAAATCAAAAATCTCTTATCAAGGTATCCAAAGGATAGAAACATTAGAATATCCTGAAAATGCTTTAAGAGAAGCTGTTCTTAATGCCGTTATTCATAGAGATTATAGCGGAACTTACACTCAAATGAAAGTAAAAGACACCGGTCTTTCTATTTGGAATGCAGGTAATTTGCCTGAGCAATTAAATATAGAGATGTTAAAACAGCAACATGTATCTATACCACGAAACAGAATATTGGCTAATTTGTTTTTTAGAGCAGGTTATATTGAAGCATGGGGTAGAGGTATGTCCGTTATTTTTAATGAGTGTAAAAAATATAAAATTCCTCAACCAAACATTTCCGAAAATTCAGGAGGTTTTTTAATAAATTTTTTTAAAGATGTCGGGAAAGATGTCGGGAAAGATGTCGGGAAAGATGTCGGGAAAGGTTTACAAGGTAATTTAGAACAAATTTTTAAAATAATAAAAAATAATCCTAATATAATAATCCCTCGAATAGCTGATAAAACGGAATTAACAGAAAGAACAATAGAAAGATATATTGCAAAATTAAAAAACATGAAATTAATTGCCAGAGTTGGAGGGAAAAAAGACGGATATTGGGAAATTTTAAATAATAATGAAAATACCATTTAACAAACCATTCTTAACCGGCAAAGAGCTTGTGTACATAAAAGAAGCTGTGTAATCCGTGGACAAAAAAAATCCGTGTTAATCCGTGCAATCCGTGGACAAAAACATCCGTGCAAATCCGTGTAATCCGTGGACAATTACGAATTAACAACTAACAATTAACAATTATTTAATATCAATAAATTTATCAACATAAAAAATATAGATGAAGTTCTTCAATTAGGAGAAGGACAGTATATCGAATTCAAGGAATCTATTGACAAAAATTTCCCCAAAGAAATTGTTGCGTTTGCTAATGCTTCGGGAGGAATTATTTATCTGGGAATTACAGATTCAAAAAAAATAAAAGGAATTCCTATAACAAATAAATTTAAATCACAAATTCAAGACATTGCACATAATTGTGATCCGTCAATTATTATAACTTTGTATGAAATTAGTAATATACTTGCAATTGAAATTAAAGAAGGGAAAAACAAGCCATACTCTTGTTCCTCAGGGTTTTATATGAGAATGGGTGCTAATTCACAAAAAATGAGCCGAAATGAAATATTAGCACTTGCTGTGAAATCGGGTAAAATCCGTTTTGATGAACAGATTTGTAACAATTTTGATTGGAAAGATTTTGATAATGAGAAGTTTGAATACTATTTAAAACTTGCGAAAATATCTAACAATCTACCCAAAGAAGAAATACTAAAAAACCTCCGCATCCTCACCAGCGAAGGTTTTACTAATGCAGGAGTTTTATATTTTTCAAAAGAACCGTACAAATATATCATCAGTTCAAAAATAAGATGTATCCATTTTAATGATGATAAAAGAATTGATATTCTGGACAAGAAAGTTGTAGATCGCGGTATAATAGGAAATATTGAATTTGCGCTTGCATATCTAAGAGAGCGTATACCTGTGAGGTATGAGATAAAAGACCTCAAACGAAAAGAGTTCCCTGAATATCCAATTGAAGCATACCGCGAAGCAATTGTAAACGCAATAATACATTTCGACTATTTTCTTGGAGATACAATTGCTATTGAAAAATTAAAAAGCAGTATCATTATAAATAATAAAGGCGAGTTACTTTTTCCAAAAAAAGATTTTGGTAAAAGAAGTGAAGTTAGAAACCGATTACTTGCCGATTTGTTAATAAGAACCGAATTTATGGAAAAGGCAGGCACGGGGATTCAAAGAATAACCAATGCTTGTAAGGTAAATGGAAATAATTGTATATTCGATTTTACTGATGCTTTTTGGATAACTATTGAAAGCAATAAAGATGTCGGTGTAAGTGTCGGTGTAAATGTCGGTGTAAATGTCGGTGTAAATAGTGTTTTAAATCATATAAAAATACATCAACCAATAAGTGCCAAGAGCTTGTCAAAATATTTTGATACGGTTACACAAAGAACCATTGAACGATGGATTTCTAAACTAAAAAAAGAAAATAAAATTGAATTTAAAGGAAGCAAAAAAACCGGAGGATATGTTGTTAAGAATTAGGAATAACCAATAACCAATAACGAATTACGAATTACCAATTACGAATTAACAACTAATAATTAATGAAAAATCCGTGGACAATTAATAAAAAAATAACACAGAGCCTGAAAATGCTGAATGGCTTGTCGACAGAGTTGTAAATATTCCGAGCAGTGTAATTATAAAATCGAAAAGTAAAAGTCAATAAATTATTCATCAAAAATATTACAGCTATTATACATGGATAAAAAAGAGGTTTTACATATTATTAAACAAGGCGAAAATGAATGCATAGAATTTAAAACTTCATTTGGCAAAGAAGTTATAGAAAGTATTGTTGCTTTTTCTAATACACATGGAGGTAAAATTTTAATTGGAGTAAAAGATAATGGTTCTATTGTGGGAGTTTCCATTACTAAAGAAACTATCCGGAATTGGTTGAATGAAATAAAGCAAAATACAATTCCACAAGTTATTCCTTATGCAGATTTAGTAGTTATTGATAATAAAAATATTATTGTAATTGATGTTATAGAATACCCAATAAAACCTGTTAGTTATAAAGACAGATATTATAAAAGAGTTTTAAATTCTAATCACCTAATGAGTTTAACTGAAGTTGCAAATGAACATTTACGCACAATTAATTCCAGCTGGGATTATTATCCTGATCCAAACCATAATATTAAACATATATCAATAACAAAAGTTAAAGAATATATTTCCGAATATGAAAGTTGGAATGATACAAAAGTTGAATACTTACCATTAGAATTTTTAAATAAACAAGAGATAATTAGAGACGGCAAATTAACTTTTGGTGCTTATTTACTTTTTGCAAAAGATTTGTGCATTGTTAGCGATTTGCAAATTGGAAGGTTTAAAAGTCCTACAAAAATCATAGATAGTTTAAATTTAGATACTGATATTTTCACTACACTAAACGAAATCATTACTTTTATTAAAAAGCATTTAATGGTTGAGTTTATTATTACCGGTGAACCACAGCGTATTGAGAGATACGATTATCCGCTAGAAGCGATAAGAGAGATTGTTATTAATATGCTCATACACAGAGATTACAGAGACAGTAGCGGAAGTATTATTAAAATTTATGATGACAGAATAGAATTTTTTAATCCGGGAGGATTATATGGCGGATTAACAATAGACGAGCTTCTAAAATTCAATTACAAACCCAAGGCAAGAAATAAAATGCTTGCAAAAGCATTTAAACTTATTGGAAAAGTTGAAAAGTACGGCTCCGGTATAAAACGAATATTTTCGATTTGTAAAAATTACGGTATTATTCCTCCCGATATTAAGGTTACAGATACTGATTTTGAGGTGATTTTGTATAAAGAAAAATTAAATGATACCGATAATGATACCGATAATGATACCGATAATAGAATTGATAGAATATTAGAACTAATAAAGAAAAATAATAAGATAAGCACAAAACAATTATCTATATTATGCAATATTTCTCAAATAACAATAAAACGAGATATTGCTAAATTAAAAAAACAGAATAAAATTAAACGAATAGGAAACGAGAAAACCGGCCATTGGAAAATAATAAAAAATGAATAAGCAAAATGTAATACTAATCGGTGGAGGCGGACATTGTAAATATAGTATTGATGTAATTGAACAAGAAAGGCGATTTTCAATTGTGGGAATTATTGATATGCCGGAAATATGAGAATTACGAATTAATAATTAAAAAGTATCCGTGCAAATCCGTGTAATCTGTGGACAAAAAATATTCGTGAAATCTGTGGACAAATAATAATTAACAACTATCTTTGGGACTTAGGAAGCGAAGCTGTGAAAAAACAAAAAAAATAATGACTTTAAAAAAAAATAACATACATCCTGTATTCGAAAGAATTATTCAAAGAGAGGATAATGAAAAATTATTAAACCAACATTCTGTTGTTATTTGGTTAACAGGGCTTTCAGGATCCGGGAAATCAACAATTGCAGCAGGACTACAAAAAAAATTATACGATAATGGTTTTTTATCACAAGTTCTTGATGGTGATAATATTAGAGCAGGTATTAATAATAATTTAAAATTCACAATTGACGGCAGGTTTGAAAATATCAGAAGAATTGCCGAAATATCAAAATTATTATATATCTCGACTAGCTTCAAAATTCGTTAAAGTAGTCCTACAAGGAACCGGAGGCGATGAACTTTATGGCGGTTATCCATGGCGGTATTATCGTGTCTTTGATTCTATTAGCAGAGAAGATTACTTTAATCAATATTATAATTTTTGGCAGCGTTTGGTTACATGCGAAGACAGAAAAAACAAGTTATTTACATCGAATGTAACGGATTATAATTCGGAAAGGCCCCGTCAGGTTTTTGAGAATGTGTTTTTATTTAACAAAAAGTTAAAATATAATACTCCAGAACAACACATTCAAAATTCATTATATTTTGAGATAAAAACATTTTTGCCGGGCTTGCTTTTAGTTGGTGATAAGCTTTCTATGGCAAATGGATTAGAAGAAAGATTCCCTTTTTTAGATAATGATTTAGTCGATTTTGCACAAAAAATTCCAATACGACACAAATTGGGTAATTTGAAAAATGAAATACGCAGAATGGATGAAAATACAACTCAAAAAAAGAAAGCTTATCGAGAATTTAACGATGGAAAAAATGTATTACGAAAAGCTATGCTTGATTTCTTGCCAAAAGAAATAATTGATAGAAAAAAACAAGGCTTTTCTGCCCCCGACGAATCATGGTATAGGGGTGAAAATACCGATTATGTAAAGGAATTGCTGCTAAACAAAAAAGCAGCTTCAGCAGAATTTATTAATCAGGATTATATTCGCAATATTGTAAATGATCATATGAATAAAGGAATAAATCACAGATTATTAATATGGAGTTTTATGAATTTTGAATGGTGGGTGCGAATATTTTTGAATAACGATAAGTTTTAGAAAAAAATGATAACTAAACTCAAAAATATTATACAAAAAGGAGAAGGGCTTAGAATTGAGTTTAAAAAAGCCAAAAATAAATTACCAAATAATTTGTTTGAAACAATTTGTGCTTTTTTAAATAAAACGGGTGGAGAAATTATTCTTGGAGTTGATGACAATAAAAATATCGAAGGAATTGATGAAAATATGGTAGAACAACTATCAAAAGAAATTGCTAATTTAAGCAGTAATCCACAAAAACTTTTTCCGTCCTTTTTATTAGAACCCAAAATTGTAGAATTTGAAGATAAAAAGCTTATTTATATTTTTATTCCTGTATCATCGCAAGTTCATAAAACAAGTAATAAAATATACGATAGAAGTGTTGACGGTGATTTTGTTTTAAACACTGATGCTCAAATAAAACAGTTATATATTAGAAAGTCGAATGAGTATTCAGAAAACAAAATTTATCCTTTTTTATACGAAAGCGATTTTACCGATAATATTGTTAATAGAGCAAGAAAAATAATAAGAATATACAGGCCCAATCATCCTTGGAATGAGCTTTCGAATAAAGAGTTTTATAAAACAGCCGGACTTTACCGCAAAGATATGATATCGGGCAATGAAGGTTTTACAATGTCGGCATTGTTATTATTTGGTAAACCTGAAACAATTGGTAGTGCTATCCCTCATTATAAAGTTGATGCACTTGTAAGAATAGAAAATATTGACCGTTACGATGACAGAATAAATATCAGATGTAACCTTATTGAAGCTTACGATAAACTAATGGAATTTGTAAGCAAACATTTACCCGATAAATTTTATTTACAAGGAGACCAACGCATATCATTACGCGAAAAAATATTCAGAGAAATTATCGCGAATATTCTTATTCATCGTGAATATACCAATGCATTTCCCACAAGTTTTATTATTTATAAAAATAAAGTAGTTTGTAAAAATGCTAACAAACCGCATCAATGGGGAAAATTAAAACCCGGTAATTTCGAACCATTTCCCAAAAATCCGCACATAGCGCAAATTTTTACACAAATGGGGCGTTCTGAAGAGCTTGGGACAGGCATCCAAAATGTATTTCGTTATAATAAAATTTATTCAAATGCTGAAAATAACGATTTTATTGAAGATGATGTTTTTGTTACAACAGTGCCTTTAAAGATATTTAAAGAGGACGTGTTAGATGTGCCTGTAAATGTGCCTGTAAATGTGCCTGTAAATGTGCCTGTAAATGTGCCTGTAAA
>JAUVJB010000009.1 GCA_030592465.1 Bacteroidota bacterium
CGACGAAGCGGTAGTGCTCCACCTCTTACCATACCGAACAGAGAAGTTAAGTCCACTTGCACCGATGGTACTGCATTGCGGGAGAGTAGGTAGTCGCCCTATCTTTTTAAAAAGCTTCAGCTTTTATTAGTTGAAGCTTTTTTTTATATATATTTGTGGTTGATGAGAAACATATTTTTAATATTATTCCTATTATTTAATTTTGCATCGTATAATTTATATGCAGCCATAAATGATTATTCGCTTAATAGTGTATGGATACTCAATACAGATACCATTGCTGTTGATGACACTAGTAACTTGAAATCTGATAATCTTAAACCTGCTATTGATTCCGGCAAGGTTGATAGTAATGCAATTATTCCATTATTTAGTTATATCCATTCAGATTTTGCTATTGATTCGTCTATAATATATGCATGGTTATTTGATGATGAAAATCATTTTTTAAAAAGAACCAATATTGATACATCTTTAAATTCTTTTCATATTATTAATCCTGTTTATCAAAAAAGTATTTCAAATTCGTTTTTAGGAAATGTCGGTTTAGCTAATCGTTCTTATATTTATTTTGATAGAGTTGATGATGATTTTATATTTTCAAACTCTTATAATAATTATCTTTTCAAATCTGATAATATTCCTTATTATAACACAAAGAAACCTTTTACAAATATTAGTTATAAAAGCGGTTCAAAAAAGGAGCAGATGTTATCATTAATCCATACTCAAAATATTAACAGATATTTTAATATTGCCATCAATTATAAATTAATTTCATCGGAAGGGCACTATCTAAGACAAAAAACAACAAATAATTCTTTAGCTTTATCAACCTCATTTATTAAAAATAAATATGCATTACATACTAATTTTATTGTTAATAAAATAAATGTTTTTGAAAATGGTGGCATTATTGATGATTATTATTTAACCGATACCACCGTTAATGATAAAGAAGTTAACGTAAAGCTACCGGAATCACAAACTAATCTTAATGAGAAAAATTTTACTCTTATACAACAATATTTCTTAGATAATAACTCAAAAAATAATTTTATATCAAAACTAAAAGGCAGTTTAGTTTATAAGTTTAATTATCGTTCTGATTATAAATTATATGTAGATGATAAATCCCCCGTTTATACTGACCCTAAAATAAATGACACCTTCGTTTTTAATTATTATCAAAACACATTTAATAAATCGTTAACATACGATTCCGTTTATTATAATAAATTTACAAATACTGCCGGTTTGAAATTTGGAGGTAAAAATAATTTAGGACTTAATCTGTTTTATACATATTTAAAGAGTAAATATTATTATTTTAATATCGATACTCTATTTAATAATTCAAAAACTGATAATATTGAAAATAAATTTTTAACTATAAGTATTTATAACAATGTCTTAAGCGGTTTAATTTTTAGGATTACAGGTAATTATTATTTTGACGGTTATAATAAAGATAATTATTTATTAGAATATGAATTAAAAAAAGTATTTAGTAATGCTGATAAACCGACAATTCTTTCAATATCAGGTCTTTATCAAAATCTGCGATATGATTATTTTTTAAATAATTTTTGTTCTAATCATTTTAAATGGAATAATAATTTTAATAACAAGAAAGTGAACAAAATCCATTTATTATATAATAATGCTTATAGAAAATTGAAGTTAGGAGTGAATGTAGAACAAGCAAATAATCTTGTATATTTTAATAATGAAGCTATACCTCAACAAAATAATGATATAATTAATATTTATTCTGCTTTTGTTGATAAAAAATTTACTTTAAATAAATTCAATTTACTAAATAGAGTTGTTTATCAATATTCTGATAATGATAAGGTTATTCCATTACCTATGATATCATTATATGAGTCGTTATATTATGAGAATCTAATAAAATTTAAGTCAACTCATGGTAAAATGTTTACTCAAATAGGGTTTGATGTTTATTATAATACTAAATTTTATGCACCGGCATATATGCCTTGTTTAGCACAGTTTTATTTGCAAGATGAAAAACAAATAGGAGGCTATCCTTATATTGATTTATTTTTTAATTTTAAAATTAAAAGAGCAAGAATATTCTTTAAAATTCAGCATATTAATTCAGGTTTAATAAAAAGAAAATATTTTACAGTCTTGCATTATCCTATGAACGAACGAAGTATAAAGTTTGGATTATCGTGGAGTTTTTATGATTAGAGGTTATTAAAATAATGCAAATCTGATAAATCAACATTACCCCCTGAAAGTATTATTCCGATTTTTTTATTTTTAAATAAGACGTTATTCTCAATTATCGCAGCAAGAGGCACAGCAGATGAAGGTTCAATAATAATTTTCATTCGTTCCCATATTAATTTCATAGCTTTAATTATTGTATCCTCCTTAACCGTAAAGATATTATCAACATTTTTACAAATAATTTCAAAAGTCATAGTACCAAGAGATGTTAGCAAACCATCGGCTATTGTTATAGGATTGTCGGAAGGAATTAATTTTTTATGTATAAATGATTGGTAAGCATCGTCTGCATTTTTTGGTTCAGCACCGAATACTTTAATATTTTTATTTAAACCTTTTGCAGCTATTGCAGTTCCGCTAAGCAGTCCACCCCCACCAACAGGAACAATAACAATATCAGTATCCGGAATTTTATTAATCAACTCATAGGCAGCAGTGCCTTGCCCACTGATAACATTAAAGTTATTGTAAGGATGTATAAATGTTGCACCTGTTTTTTTCACAATTTTATTTAAGGTTGTTTCCCTTGCTTCAAGGGCTGGTTCACAATATGTAATAATTGCTCCGTAAGATTTTACAGCCTTTTTTTTAATATCAGGAGCATTTTTTGGCATAACAATATATGCCTTTGTATTTGCAATTTTAGCAGATAAAGCTAGTGCAGCAGCATGGTTGCCTGAAGAATGAGTTGCAACGCCTTTTTGTAATTCATCTTTTGATAATGATAAGATTGAATTTATGGCGCCTCTAAATTTAAAAGCACCTACTTTTTGGAAATTTTCGCATTTAAAGTAAATATTAGTATTTAAAATATTGTTAATGCTTTTTGAAGTTAATACAGGTGTATTATGAGAATATCTTTTAATTCTTTCGTAAGAATTTATAATATCTTTAAAAGTTGGTGTAATAATATTTGACATTTTAGATGAATTAATTAATAATATTTTATAAAATTATAAAATTGTAATTCAATTTTAAATAAAAGTAAGTAAATTCGCAGAAAAAAAAATAATTTACGTTATTTGTAAATTTTATTGATAATATTTAATTAAAAATGTATGCAGCTAAGGACTGAAAATTTGGTTAAGAAATATCGTTCAAGAACAGTTGTAAAAGATGTTTCTATAGAAGTTCAGCAAGGCGAAATTGTTGGTTTGCTTGGACCAAACGGTGCAGGTAAAACAACTTCATTTTATATGATTGTGGGGTTAATTCAGCCTTATTCGGGAAAAATATTTTTAGATGATAATGATATAACAAAAGAACCCGTTTATAAAAGAGCAAAATATGGAATAGCTTATTTATCACAAGAGGCTTCTGTTTTTCGTAAATTAAGTGTTGAAGATAATATTAAGGCTGTGCTTGAAATGTCAAATTTTTCAAAAGAAGAGCAAAATGAAAGGTTAGAATCATTGATGAAAGAATTTGGATTAGAAAGAATAAGAAAAAGTCTTGGTATTCAGTTATCCGGTGGCGAGAGACGAAGAACAGAAATTGCACGAGCCTTAGCCTTAAGTCCTAAATTTATTTTACTTGATGAACCTTTTGCCGGAGTTGACCCTATTGCAGTGGAAGATATTCAAGAAATCGTTAGTAAGTTAAAAGATAAAAATATAGGTATCTTAATTACTGATCATAATGTACACGAAACATTATCAATAACCGATAGAGCATATTTATTGTTTGAAGGGAGTATATTAAAATCGGGAACCGCCAAAGAATTGTCTGAAGATGAAAGAGTTAGAAAAGTTTACTTAGGTAAAAATTTTGAACTGCGTTAAAGCCTTTAGACACGAATTAACACAATTTTTTTATTCTTTCAACTATTTTTTTAAAACAGAAATGAAAATTTTTAAATATAAGAATATTTACTTCTTTTTAGTTTTTACACTTATTGTTTCTCAAAATGTTGACGCTCAATTAACTAAAGTAAGAGGTAAGATAACAGATTCAAAAACAAAATCACCTTTGCCATTTGTAAATATTGCATTTAAAGGTACAACAATTGGTACAATTACTGACTTTAAGGGGAATTATTTTATTGAGACACGGCATCCGTCTGATGTTCTCGAAGTGTCGTATATGGGTTATAAAACTCAAAGTTTTAAGGTTAATAAGAATGTGTTTCAGACAATTAATGTTGAGTTAGAAACAGAAAATATTAATTTACAAGAAGTAATAGTAAAAGCAGGAGAAAATCCGGCACACCGTATATTCCGAAAAATAATTGCAAATAAACAGAAAAATAATCCCTCAAAAATAGAAACCTATCAATATGAAGTTTATAATAAGATGGAAATAGATATAAACAATATTGACGATGAATTTAAACAACAAAAAGTGTTTAAACATTTCCAATTTGTTTTCGATTATGTTGATACTTCTGTTGTAACCGGTAAATCATATCTCCCTGCTTTTATCACTGAGACATTATCAGATTATTATTATCAAAAAAATCCAAAAAAAGAAAAAGAGATTATAAAGGCAAGCAAAATATCAGGTGTTGAAAATGAAAATATATCTAAATTTACCGGACAAATGTATTTTGATGTTAATATTTATGACAATTATATAGATTTGTTTGGAAAAAATTTTATAAGTCCAATTGCAAAATTTGGCTTAATGTATTATAAATATTATTTAATCGACAGTTTATATATTGATAATAAATGGTGTTATCAAATATCGTTTAAACCAAAAAGGAAACAAGAACTAACATTTACAGGTGATTTTTTGGTTCACGATACAACATTTGCAATTAAAAAAGCTAAAATACGTATAGCAGAAGATGCAAATATAAATTTTGTTAATGATTTTGTGGCTAATCTCGAATATTCAAGAGTAAATAATAAAGTTTGGTTTTTAACAAAGCAAAAATTATTTGTTGATTTTAATATATCGGATCAATCAACAGGTTTTTTTGGAAGAAAAACAACAATTTATAGGAATATTGTTATTAATCAGCTAAAGAATGATATCTTTTTCAATAAAAATGCTACTCAAGAAACAATTACTTTAGAAGGATCATTAGATAGGGATACTGAATACTGGCAAAAAATCAGGTACGAGAAACTCTCCCAAAAGGAAGAATCTATTTATAATATGATTGATTCTGTAAAAGAAGTTCCTGTATTTAAAACTTTTGTTGATATTGTAACCTTATTTGTTACAGGATATTATGTTAGAAATAATTTTGAATATGGACCGTATTATACTTTTTTTAGTTTTAACCCTATTGAGGGTAACAGAATAAAATTAGGAGGAAGGACAAGCAATAAGTTTAGTGCAAATTTAATGTTAACAGGTCATCTTGCCTATGGAGTTAAAGATGATAGATTTAAATATGGTTTAGGATTTTTATATATGCTTTCAACAAAACCACGTGTCTCAGTAGGCGGTTCGTATCAACATGATATTGAACAGTTAGGGAAAAGTCAAAATGCTTTTCTTCAAGATAATATTTTATCATCTGTTCTCGCTCGTGAATACAATAAAAAATTAACAATGGTTAATGAACTTAAAGGGTTTTATGAAAAAGACTGGTATCAGGGTTTCTCAAACAAATTAATTGTTAACCATAGAACTGTTTTTTCAACAAAATATGTGCCTTTTATGCATATCAATAATGGAATAGATACTATTAACTATAATACATTAGTTTCTTCTGAAATAACTTTAAGTACTAGATTTGCATATAATGAAAAGTTTGTTTCCGGACAATTTTTACGCACTAGTTTAGGTACTAATTATCCGATTTTGAATTTTGATTTAACAGCCGGTTTAAAAAATGTGTTTCGTAGTGATTATGAATATTATAAGGTGCATTTAAGTGTTGAACATGAATTTCCGGTAAATCCTTTTGGAAGGTTTAGATATTTGGTTAATGCAGGAAAATATTTTGGCAAAACGCCCTATACTTTTTTACAATTACATGAAGGTAACGAAACTTATGCTTTTGATGATTATGCTTTTAACATGATGAATTATTATGAGTTTGTTAGTGATGAATATGCCAGTTTGTATGCTGAACATCATTTTGACGGGTTCTTTTTTAATCGTGTTCCTTTATTTAGAAAATTAAAATGGAGAGAAGTTGTTGAAGGAAAAGCATTGATTGGCAGGTTAGATGAAAAAAATAGAGATGTTATTGTTTTTCCGGAAACGTTATCAGGTTTGTCAAAACCTTATTTTGAGGTAGGTGCAGGTGTTGAAAATATATTAAAGATTATTAGAATTGATGCAATGTGGCGATTATCATATCTTGATAATCCGGATATACCGAAATTTGGATTAAGAGCAAAATTACAAATTGAATTTTAGCTTTGTTGTTTTAAGTTTACCACGAATCATCCTCCGGTTCTTCATTTTTGTATTTTTCTTTTAAATTATGAAGATATAATTCTAATTTTTTAGCTTTTTTGTCTGTTTTAAATAGATTTAAAAATCTGTCGATTGCATGTGTTACTTTACCTTCAACAATAATTCGAACAAAAGTACCGTTTTCTAATTTTTTAATATTAATAATTCTTGTGCCTTTAAAATTAGGGTTGTTAACATAAGTGCGTGCCACTAACACGTTAGCAATGTTCGTTGTAGTTTCTAAAATAATAGAATCGCCATTTATGTAAATTTCTTTCCATACAGAATTACCATCAATATCATCTAATTGAATTATTGTATCTAAGTCCGTTCTCCAGCCGGACTCTTCAAAATGATTGGTAATATCATACCAAACAATAAAAAAAGGTTTTTCAATTATGTTTTGTCGTTTTATTAATACATTTTTGGGCAAAAAAAGTCCTGTTAAATAAATTGCCACAAGCAAAATTACTATTACTCCGAAAATTTTAGCAGTAAGTCTCATGTTTATACTTTTTTTGTAAAGTTAAAAAAATATGATACATAAAAAAAATTTAAAAAGAATAAATTTTATTCCATCCATATCGTTCACGAGCGGCTTTAAAAAGGGTTTCTTTATGATCCGGATGCGATATATTTATTAAAGCATTGGCTCTTTGTTGTAATGATTTTCCGTAGAGGTCTGCAATGCCATATTCAGTAATAATATAATGAGCACTTGGTCGGGTAGTTACTACACCTGAACCAATTTTGAGAGTTGGCACAATTTTGCTTAATCCTTTTTTTGTTGTTGAAGGTAAAGCAATAATTGGTTTGCCTCCTTCAGAAAAAGAAGCTCCGCGATTAAAGTCTATCTGACCCCCAACACCGGAATAATGTCTTGTACCTATTGAATCGGAACAAATTTGACCTGTAATATCAATTTCAATGGCACTATTAATTGCAGTAACTTTTGGATTTTGTCTAATAACAGCTATATCATTAGTATAAGCAACGTCCATCATAGCAACACCCGGATTATTATCAATAAAATCGTATAAATTTTGAGAACCCATTAAAAAAGAAGCAATGATTATGCCTTTGTTTAATTTTTTTTCTTCACAAGTTACAATCCCTTTTTCAACCAAAGGGATGAGTCCATCTGCAAACATTTCGGTATGGATACCGAGTTTCTTATGAGTTCCTAATTGCAAAAGAACAGCATTTGGAATTGCACCAATGCCAAGTTGAAGTGTTGCACCATCTTCGACTAATGTAGCTACATTTTTCCCAACTTGAATTTCTATATCAGTAGGTTTCGTGCAAGGAGAAGTATAAAGAGGTGCGTCATGTTCAACAAAGATGTCAAAATTTTTAACAGGTATTTGAGCATTACCAAAAGCTCGAGGCATTCTATGATTGACTTGTGCAATAACGATTTTTGCATTTTCTATTGCTGCTAACGTACAATCAACCGAGGTTCCTATTGAACAATATCCATGTCTATCGGGAGGTGTTATTTGTACTAAAGCAACATCAATAGGTATGATATTTTGTCGAATAAGTCTTGGCGTTTCGCTAAGGAAAACGGGTATATAATCAGCCCTGCCATCTTGTGTGGCTTGACGCACATTAGAGCCTACAAAAAATGAATTAAGTTTGAAAATTCCATTATATTGAGGTTGAGTATAAGGAGCGTCGCCCTCGGTATGGATATGTATTATTTCAATATTTTTTAACTCAGTCGCTCTTTTAACCATGGCATCAATTAAAATTTTTGGTGCGCATGCTACACTATGTATAAAAATTCTATCGCCTGATTTAATAACTTTTACTGCTTCTTCCGCAGAAACAGGATTATATTTTTTTTGCATTTGTTAAAGTATAAAATGTTAATATCGGCTCACTATCATTTTTTTTTAGTCTTTGGTTAGCGGTTTTGTATAATATCATAAAATTAATATTTTTAATTATTGTTGTCCGATAAAACTTTTTTAATTTGAGTCCACTCCGAAAAGTAAAATAAAAGAGAATGCTATTAAAATACTAAGTCCTGTCTGCTTACGAGCCCGCACAGGCAGGCATAAATAGTTTATTTTTAATCCGCCAGCTGGCGGAGAAGCAATCTGTAAATCAATGGATTGCTTCGGTCGTTCCCTGTTAAATATTGCTTCGCATTTCACAGGGTAAACCCCCCTCGCAATGACGAAAATATTGAGTTTTCGTTCAGACACTAAGTACTTTTGTAATTCAAATTTTGTTTATAATTTTTAAAAAAAAGTATAAACAAATATACAAATTATATTGGACAGCCAATATTTTCTCAAATATTAAAATTTATAAGCAAAGTAACAGTAGATAAAATGGCACAGAAGCACTCATACGATAGATATACAAAAAAAATGACAACCTACAAACATTTAACTTGAGAAATTAACTTTGGTGAGTTTGTAAACCCGGTTCATTCAATTCACTCATAATCTTTACAAAATATTATTATTTAACAAACTCAATCTTGTTATTTCCGGACTTCGACCATTTGATTTTAATAATTCTATAAGGAAATTTTCCCATCATATATGATGCATTCGGACAATTAACTCTATGAATCTTAATACCCTTGTTTACTGTAATAAAACCAAAAATCTCATCGCCGAATTTTGGTTTACAACACTTTGCAATATTAAAATCAATTTTACTAAGATTCTTATCTGTAAATGAATAATTATCAACTTGTTGACTTACATCATTTTGTTTTTCTTTAATTTTTTTACCTGCCGTTTGTTGCTTCTTTTTTTCTATAAAAGTAAAAAAATCTTTTATCTGAATATAATCAATTTTGCTGTTCCCTACATTTTGATATAGCTCAAGAATATTTTTAAATTTAAAATGGTTAACTAACAATGAAATATTTTCGTCATTAAAACCTACTTTTAATTGTTTCAATTTACGTTTTAAAATTTCTTTACCCTCATCAGCATCGCGATATTGTTTTTCTTTTATTGCACGTTTAATTTTATCTCTTGCTCGTGGCGAAACAACAAAAGATAACCAGTCAAGTTTTGGTTTTTGATTTTTTGACGTAAGTATTTCAACTCTGTCACCATTATTTAAAACATGTTTAATAGGAACAATTTTATTATTCACTTTTGCACCTGTGCAGGTGTCACCAACATTTGAATGAACTGAATATGCAAAATCAAGTATAGTTGCTCCTGTTTTTAATTTTTTTATATCTCCCTTTGGTGTAAAGACATAAATGTCAAAAGAATATTTATCTGATTTCGATTTATCTATACCATCTAAGACTCTATGAATAGGATTTTCAATTATTTTTCTAACTTTTTTCAACCACCTATCATGTGCTTGAACATTCGAAGATTCTTTATACTTCCAATGTGCAGCAAGACCTTTCTCTGCAGTTTCATCCATTCTTTTTGTTCTTATCTGTATTTCAATCCATTTACCTTCAGTCCCTGCTACTGTTGTATGTAACGATTCATAGCCATTACTTTTTGGAACCGTTATCCAATCACGCAATCGTTTTGTATTTGGCTGATAGTAATTTGTTATTATTGAATAGATATACCAACAATCAGCTTTTTCGTCTTTATTGTTTTTTATTATCACTCTAATTGCAAAAATATCGTAAACCTCTTCAAACGGAACCTTTTGCTTTTGCATTTTTTTCCATATTGAATAAACTGACTTTGAGCGACCTTTTATATCACAATCATATCCTAATTGTTTTAATTCTTTATCTATTGGTTCAATAAATTTTTTTATATACCGTTCTCTCTTTTGCTTAGTTTCTTTTAATTTAGTTAATATAGTTTGATAAATATCAGGTTCGGTATATTTCATTGATAGTTCTTCCATCTCTGTTTTAATATTATACAAACCTAAACGATGTGCTATTGGAACATATAAATTTATTGTTTCAATTAATGTCTGTTTTTGTTCTTGCTTTGAATATGATTCTATATTTCTACTTTTATCAAGATTACTGGCGAGTTTTATTAATACAACTCTTACATCATCAGCTATTGAAAGCAAAAGAGAAATAAAATTTTCAGCTTGTAAAGGAATTTTTTCAGTGTTGAGCTCTGAAATTTGAATTAATCCTTTTATAATATAAGAAACCGATTTGCCAAATTTATTTTCAACCTCTTCTACCGAAATGCCGGTTTCTTTTACAACACCATATAATAATGCACAAACTATTGATGTAGTTGAAAGTCCTATTTTCTCAACAGCTATTTGCGCTACTGCAATTGAATGGTAAATATAAGGTTCACCCAAACATCTCCTTGTATTTTTATGAGCATCAATTGCAATATCTAAAGCCATACGTATTAATTTGACATCCTTCTTCTCAAGAAAAAGTTTGCATGTACTTAATAACTTACGGTATCGTTTAATAATCTGCTTTCTCTCTTGTTCAGTAAATACTTGAGATTTCATTATTTTTTTTCTGAAAAACATTTATTTAAACTTACACAAAATTGAAGAATATTCCTTATTTTTTTTTTAAAATAAAATTTAATTTGTTAAACATATTATAATTATTCTTTAATCTGAAATTAATTACTTAATTTAGTACAATCAAAATAACTAAACTAATAAAAATGGATTTAAACGAAACCGATTTACATTATTTAGAACTATTATCAAAAAATTATCCTACAATACAAAAAGCAAGTGCTGAAATTATAAATCTTTATGCCATTTTAAACCTTCCAAAAGGAACTGAACATTATATGTCAGATATACATGGTGAATACGAAGCATTTACTCATATTCTACACAATGCATCCGGTGTTATAATGCGAAAAATAAATGAGATTTTTAAAGATACTATGCGCTCTAATGAAAAAAAAGCATTAGCTACTCTTATTTTTTATCCTAAACGAAAATTAAAACTCATTTTAAGAGACGAACAAAATCCTGCTGAGTGGTATCGCTTAACACTTCTTCGTTTAATTGAGGTATGCCGTTCAGTGTCGTCAAAATATACTCGTTCAAAAGTTCGAAAAGCTCTGCCAAAAGATTTTGCTTATGTAATTGAAGAGCTGCTTCACGAACAAGAAGTTAGTCTTAATAAACAAGACTATTTTAATGGTATTATTGATGCAATTATCAGTACTAAAAGAGCTAAAGCATTCATTATTGCTATATGTACATTAATACGTAATTTAGTTATCGACAGATTACATATTGTTGGGGATATTTATGACCGTGGTGAAAGTCCTGATAAAGTTATGGAAAAACTCATGGAACATGACTCGATAGATATTCAATGGGGAAACCACGATGTTGTTTGGATGGGTGCTGCTTTAGGCTGCGAAACATATATTGCCACTGTGTTACGCATATCTGCACGTTACGATAATCTTAGAACTATTGAAGAAAGTTATGGTATTAATATTCTCCCCTTAGCAACTTTTGCTATGGAAATATATCAAAACGACCCTTGTGAACAATTTCACCCGAAACTTACAGGTAATTATGAATACACACAAAAACAATTAGATTTAGTCAGCAAATTACACAAAGCTATCACAATTATACAGTTTAAACTCGAAGCTCAAATTATTAAGCATAACCCTCAATTTGAGATGAATGACAGACTTTTGTTAGATAAAATTGATTATGAAAAAGGAACAATAATATTAGATGGCATAACTTATAAACTAAATGACACCAATTTCCCTACAATTGATCCGAAAAACCCATACAAACTCACACCTGATGAAAAAGAAGTTATTAAAAGATTAAAATTCTCTTTTTTAAACAGTGAAAAACTTCAAAAACATATTAAATTTATGTTCGATAAAGGAAGTATGTATTTAATTTACAACTCAAACCTTCTTTATCATGGATGTATTCCTCTAAACAAAGACGGCTCGTTTAAAAAAATAAAAATATTAGGTAAAGAATATTACGGGAAATCCCTTGTTGATAAATTAGATCAAATAGCAAGACGTTGTTATTCTAATAAAATTAATCATGTGCCAAGCAGCTATGAAATGGATTATATGTGGTATTTGTGGTCAGGTCAGTATTCTCCATTATTCGGAAAATCGAAAATGGCTACTTTTGAACGATATTTTATTGATGATAAAAAAACTCATGTTGAAGTAAATAACCCATATTTTGCTATGAGAGATGGCGTTAAAACCGTTGATAAAATTCTTACAGAATTTAATCTCGACCCGGAAACATCTCATATTATCAATGGACATATTCCTGTTAAATACCGCAAAGGTGAAAATCCTGTAAAAGCCGATGGAAAATTAATTGTTATTGACGGTGGATTGGCTAAAGCATATCAACCCGTTACAGGTGTCGCTGGTTGTACTCTTATTTATAACTCTTATGGTTTAATTCTTGTTACTCATAAACCTTTTCTTTCAACTAAAGAAGCTATTGAAAAAGATAAAGACATTTTTTCTTCTCAACAAATATTGGAACAAAATACTGTTCGTAAAAAAGTTGGAGATACAGACATTGGCAACGAACTTAAACAACAAATTAAAGAACTCGAAATGTTGCTCTATACTTATCGTGAGGGTTTAATAACTGAGAATTATAAACCAAAATCTTAATTAATGAATTTAGTTTAAAAAGGTTCTAAGCGGTTTGTTTTATAATCATGGAGCTTCGGAATGAAATGGGTGAATGGTTAAATGGTTGAATTGCTAAATTGTTATATTGTTAACTTACCGAAAGAGCGGTCGAAGCAATCTGATTTATTAAGTAGAGACGCAATGCATTGCGTCTCTACTAATAATTTTTGTTACAGCTCTTGTAAATCCACTATTCTGATTACTATCTGTTACTGAAAAATTTTGTTTTATTTCTTCAGGTGCATTTTTAACAACAAAGCTGTAATTGGTCATTTTTAATAAATCTAAATCATTATAATCATTACCTATTCCTAATGTATTTTTATGACTAATTGCTAACTTATGACACAACCAAATTAATGCATCGGCTTTTGACACATTTTCAGGAAAAACTTCCATCCATATTGATGTATCATCAACAGGTGATGTGGCACGTATAATTTTTACACCTGTTAATTGTTCCCTCACTTTATCAAACTCATTAATATTATCGGGAAAAATTGCTAATAGTTGCGAAGCTCTGCCAAAATTTCGTTTTCTCTTATTTAAAGGCTCAGCAAATTCTTTATTAAAATTACAATAATTATCAAAATCATTATTCTTCTTATCACTTTTGTAAAATACGAATCTGTGATTTTTAGGAATTTTTTTATGAATTGTAAAATCTACATTATTCTCTAAAAAAATATCACAAACCGAAATAACTTGCTTTCTTTTTAAAAACCTTGAATAAATCAATTCCTTTGTTTTCCAGTTCAATATCCCTGCCCCTGATGAAAAAATTAAAAAATCAATAGGGAAATCATCCGGCAAAACTTTTTTAATCGAATATAATGTTCTGCCTGTTGCTATAACACGATAGATATTATTATTACCTAATAAATTTAGTGTTGAAAAATCATCAACACTTACAGCTTTGTCTCTATTCAGCAAGGTCCCGTCCAAATCGGTTGCGACTAATTCTATTTCAGGCATAATAAAAATTTTGATTAATGATTTTAATTATTAAGCGTTCACACATTGCTTAAATTATTATACTAAAAATTGCTAAATTGTTGAGCTTTAGCAAAATTCCGACCCATCGGGATTAAGATATAATGGCATTCTGATTTATTAAGATAACCATCAGTCCGCCAGCTGGCGGACAAGTTTTAACCATTTAATTTCAATGGTTCGGGATATAATTTGAATAATAAATTTCCAGATACGTTAAGTATAGTACACGTTACATAATTTTTGTGCAGACACTTTAATATCATTTAATTTAAAATATTTTACCCTGTGAAATTTTTACCACGTTAGATTTCTTTTTTATCCAAATGTGGTCTTTTATATTTCACCGGTGTGTTTCCCATATAAACAATTTAACAATTCAGATAGTTATATAATTTATCTTAAACTGTAAACTGCTACACTAATTGTTAATAAGTTATTTAAATTGTTAATTTCTATTTCTTTTCTTTTCACGAAAGATAAAACTTTAATCTTATTTTTGAAAAAAATATTAATTTTATTACTATGAATTATAAAACAAGAAATTTAGTGCGTAAACATAAAAAATCTGTTTTATTAAACGATAAAGAAATTGCTGTTTTAACCCAATATTGCGAAAGATATAAAGTAAAAAATAAATCAAAATTAATAAGAGAATCTCTATTTACTTCAATTTTAGAAACGCTTGAAGATGATTATCCTACTCTTTTCGACAAACGTGTGTTAGCCGGTTTAGAAAGATATTAATTTATGGATGATAAGATAAAACTTGCAGTTCAACTATTAAAAAATTCAAAACACACAACAGTTTTTACAGGTGCAGGTATTTCCGTTGAAAGTGGCATTCCTCCTTTTAGAGGCACTGACGGTTTATGGAGTAAATATGACTCTATTGTTTTAGATATTGATTATTTTCACTCAAATCCCAAAGAAGCATGGATTAAAATTAAAAAGATTTTTTATGATTTCTTTGGAAAAGCTAAACCAAACGCTGCACATTACTGCATAGCTAATTTAGAAAAAAAAGGACTGATTAAAAGTGTAATAACTCAAAACATCGATAATCTTCATCAAGAAGCAGGCAGTAAGACTGTTTATGAATTTCATGGCAATTCACAAAAATTAATCTGCACAAAATGCAAAAAAATATTTAATGTAAAAAACATTAACTTAAATAACTTACCACCAAAATGCAGCAACTGCGGCAGCATTCTTAAACCCGATTTTATATTTTTTGGTGAGCAAATACCCAAATATGCAAATACAATGTCGCTTAACGAAGCTCAAAATGCAGAAGTTTTTCTCGTTATCGGCACTACAGGTGAAGTAATACCTGCTTCAATAATTCCGCAAATTGCTAAACAAAATGAAGCAAAAATTATTGAAATAAATACTCATCCCTCAAATTATACAAACTCAATAACTGACATTTTTTTGCAGGGAAAAGTTACTGAAATAATGCGAAAGATTGAACTCGCAATTAACTAAGCAGTAGAGACCTGTCAGAGTGCGAAGCTCCTGACAGCGTCTGAATATTATATCTTGAGTTTTATAAAAAAATTAAGGTCGTTAAACTTTATTTTTATTTTTCTATGTGGATACTTTTCTATTAATATGTACATCAGATGAAGAATAAAAATCAAAGATTATCACAACTATGTAAAATCAAAACTTTAACTTTGAAATTACATAGTTAATATCTATCTTAAAGTTTAAAAATTACAAAATACCATAATTTCTCATCCAAATTTATTATCTTTACTTAAAATAATATGAGTCCACTCCGAAAAGCCGATAAGCGGTTAATACGTCAGCTGACGGATTAAAATGTATAAATCTGTACATCAGCTTGTTACAAATCCGCTAAGCGGATAGAAATTGATAATTTTAGTTTTCACAGTGGACTCATAATATTAAAAAATAAATATTATGGCATTTACTGAATTAGCAAAAAAGCGTTTCTCTTCAAGAAAATTCACAAATAAACTCGTTGAAAAAGAAACAATTACAAAAATATTAGAAACAGTTAGATTAGCGCCATCGTCTAAAAATTTACAACCTTGGCATTTTGTTGTTATTACTGAAAAACAACAAATAAGAAAAATTGCGAGTTGTTATAAACATGATTGGTTAAAACAAGCTCCGGTAATTATTATCGCATGTGGAGACCACAACGTCGCTTGGCGTCGTTCCGATGGTAAAGATTACTGCGATATTGATGTTGCAATTGCCGTTGACCATTTAACTCTTGCAGCAACAAATCTTGGTTTGGCTACTTGCTGGGTATGTAAATTTAATGCTATGCAATGTGCCGACATACTGATGCTTCCTGACGGTATTGAACCTATTGCTTTAATCCCATTAGGTTATCCTGCGGAAGAAGCTGATACAAACAGGCATGAAACATTGAGGAAAAATTTTAATAAAATTGTACATTGGGAAAGATTCTAAATTTCCTCATCTTTCAGTAAGTCATCCTATAAATAATTAAAAAATTTATAAATTAAAGCCATGATTATCGACAAATATATAAAACCAAAAACTATTGAAGAAGCTTATTCAATTTTAACAACAAAAGAAAATTCTCAGATTATTGGAGGTGGTGCCTTTCTGCGTCTTAGCAAAAAGCATATCAGCTCTACGATTGACTTATCAAATCTCAAACTTGATTTTGTTACTGAGACAAATAATTATATTGAGATTGGCGCCATGACAACTCTTCGTGAGCTTGAGATTAATGAAATCACTAATAAATATTTTAACGGAATTATCAGCACATCAATAAAAAATATTGTTGGTGTTCAACTTCGAAATATTGCAACAGCAGGTGGCTCTATTGCCGGTAAATTCGGGTTCTCCGACCTTATCACCGCGTTATTGGTTCTCGACTGCAAAGTAGTTCTTTACAAAACAGGAGTTGTTAACTTAGCCGACTTTATCAATCAAAAAAATAATGATATTGTTGAAAAAATAATAATAACAAAAAATAATTTAAGGGCTGATTTTCAATCTGTTAGAAATACCAAAACCGATTATGCTATTTTAAATGCAGCAGTTTCAAAACATAACAAAAACTTTTATAAAATTGCAGTTGGCGCTCGTCCCGGCATTGCTAATTATGCCAAAAAAGCTGAAAATTTTCTCAAATCAGTTGATTTCTCAGTACAAAATGCTGAAAAAGCAGGATTAATAGCTTCCGAAGAAATAAAATTTGTTTCTAATTTCAGAGCTTCTGCCGAATATCGCCAAGAACTATGCAAAACACTTGTTTCAAGAGCAATATGCAATGTTAATGTATCCTCTAAAAAAAGTAATGGTTAATAATATAACTCTAAAAATTTATTAAAGCCAAAGGGGAAAGGCTAAAGGCTAAAAAATTCAAAGTATAAAGTAAAAAAAATAAAAAATTAAATGATGAAACATCCATGACCAAAGAAAATTATGATTTTGGTTCGTCAGCTGACGAATTAGATTTAATTTGGACACACAAGGGAATGATTATATAAAAAAAAATATCGAATATCGAACAAGGAATAATGAATTACGAAGTAAAAAATAAAAATTGAAGCAAAAACTTTATCATTCGATATTCAGTGTTCATTATTCAATATTTATAAATAAATTAATATGTACTAAATATGAAAATATAAAGTATTCTCTCAAAAAATGATGATAATTTAAAACCCGTCAGCTGGCGGACTGTCAGAGTGCGAAGCTCCTGACAGCGTTTAAAGTTTAAAGTTACCCTTTGCGTGAAAAAAAAAACAGATAAACATAAAATATTTTCAATATGAAGATTAATCTTAAAATAAATAATCAAGATAAAATAGTTGAAATTAAACCTCACGAAATGCTTCTTGAGGTACTTCGTAAAACCGGTTGTTTAAGCGTAAAACATGGATGTGATACAGGTTCCTGCGGTGCTTGTACTGTTTTATTAGACGGCAAACCTGTTCTTTCTTGTTCCTATCTCGCAGCTAAAGCCGACGGCCACTCAATAACTACTGTTGAAGGAATTCAAGATAAAGTTGACCAAATTGGCAAGTATCTTGTTGACGAAGGCAGCGTTCAATGTGGTTTTTGTGTTCCGGGTCTTGTATTGACTGTAATTGGTATGGAAAAAGAGCTAAGCAATCCTTCCGAACAAGAAGTTAATCACTACTTATCAGGTAATCTTTGCCGATGCACAGGTTATGTGAGCCATATTCGTGCTATAATGAAATATTTGGAGGACAAAAAATGAAACAAGTAAATAAATCTATACCAAAAATCGACGGAATGGGTCTTGCAAAAGGCAAACCTGCTTTTACCGATGATTTAACCGATAGTAATGCCATTATTGTAAAAATATTAAGAAGTCCTCATGCTTTTGCAAGAATTAAAAATATTAATGTTCAAAAAGCTGTTAAATATCCCGGCGTTGAATGTGTTTTTACTTATAAAGATGTTCCCCGAAACGTATTTACAAGAGCCGGACAAGGTTTTCCCGAACCATCGCCTAAAGATAAATTTATTTTAGATGAATATGTCCGTTATGTTGGCGATGAAGTAGCTATTATCGCAGCTGCTACCGAAGAAACAGCCGAGCAGGCAATGAAACTTATTGACGTTGAATACGAAGTTTTTGAACCTGTATTAGATTTTGAAAAAGCAGAAAATAACAAATCAATTATTCATCCTGAAAAAGAACCATATACAATGTTTCCTATGGGTTTCGACCCTAAAAAGAATATTGCCTGCATTTACGACATGCACGTTGGCGATGTTGATGAAGTCTTAAAAAATTCGGAAGTAATAATCGATAAAATATATTACACACAAGCACAAGCTCATGTTGCTATTGAACCTCATTCATCAACTGCATATATTGACCCTTACGAAAGATTAAACATAATCACTTCAACACAAACACCTGTACACTTGCGACGAATAATTGGTGAAGCTCTTGGTATGCCAATTAATAAAATTCGTGTTGTAAAACCTCGTGTTGGTGGTGGATTTGGAGGAAAACAACAAATTCATGGTGAGTTATTTTGTGCTCTTGTTACTTTAAAAACAGGCAGACCGTCAAAATGTATTTATTCACGTAAAGAAGTATTTGAATCTTCATTTTCACGCCATGCTATGCGATTAAACATCAAAATTGGTGCTGAAAAAAATGGAAAGCTAAAAGCTATTGACCTACGCATATTATCAGACACAGGAGCTTATGGTGAACATGCTCTTACTGTTTTTATGATTGCAGGTTCAAAAACTTTGCCTCTTTATAATAAAGTAGATGCCGTGAGATTTGGTGGTACTGTTGTTTACACGAACCACACTCCTGCCGGAGCTTATCGCGGATATGGTGCTATTCAAGGCAACTTTGCTTTAGAATCTGCAATGGATGAATTAGCTGATAAATTAAACATTGACCCTATTGAACTTCGGAAAATGAATATGATTAAAGAGGGTGAAACCTCTGAGATATTCAAAATTATGGGTGAAGGTGGCGAAGGAACTGCTCAAATTATTGAAAGTTGTAAATTAGATTACTGCCTTAACAGAGGTAGTGAAATGTTTAAATGGAACAACAAATATCATAAAAAACAAATCAATAATGACAAAGTGCGAGGCGTTGGAATGGCAATTGCAATGCAAGGTTCAGGCATACCTAACATGGATATGGGAGCTGCTTTATTAAAATTAAACGATGATGGTTTTTTTAACCTTTTAATTGGTGCTACCGATATTGGTACAGGCAGCGATACTATTCTTGCTCAAATTGCTGCTGAAACTCTTAATGTGCCTGTTGACGATATTATTGTTTATGCTTCTGACTCTGATTTAACTCCCTTTGACTGTGGTGCTTATGCCTCTTCTACTACTTTTGTTTCAGGAAACGGAGTGAAAAAAGCCGCCGAGAAAATGAAAAATTTATTAATATCCGAAGGTGCTAAACATCTTCAAATTGATATAGAAGATACAATTTTTGACGGTAAACTTATAAAAAGCAAAGATGGTAAAAAATCAATCTCACTAAAAGAAATATCAAAAGGCTGGCTCTACTATTATGGTCAAGGACAGAAGCAAATTATTGCTGCCGATTCGTATGTAGGCAAAAAATCACCACCTCCTTATATGGCAGGGTTTGTTGAAGTTGAAGTTGATACCAAAACAGGACATTTTAATATTATTGACTATACTGCTGTTGTTGATTGCGGAACCACAATTAATCCAAAATTAGCTCTCGGACAAATGGAAGGCGGGTTATTGCAAGGTATTGGTATGGCTGTTTACGAAGATGTTAAATACAATAAATTCGGACAAATGCTTACCAATAATTTAATGAATTATAAAATACCAACTCGTGAAGATGTTCCAAACATAAATGTAGAATTTGCAGACAGTTATGAGCCTTCGGGTCCTTATGGTGCAAAATCAGTTGGTGAAATTGGCATTGACACTCCTCCTGCGGCAATATCAAATGCAATTTTTAACGCTGTTGGTGTTAGAATAACCGACTTGCCCATTACTCCTGAAAAAGTTTTAATGGCTATTAAAAAGAAAGAAGGGAAATGAAAAGAACAAAATATTTAATTATTAATATTCTTTGTACGATTCATCTCTAAAAAAACACTAAAATAATAAAATCAACGTTTAAATATACAAACAAGAAATTATGAAAAAGAAAACGTTAATTATAAGCTTATCAGTAATTGTAATTATCATTGTAAGTATCACCTTATTTGTGTTTTTCGTACATCCAAACGAAATAATGAGTGTTGCATCTCCTGACGGAGAATATGAAGCTTACGTTATTGAAGAACCCTCTTTCGACCCACCTAATCAATCGCTTTTTATAAGAAAAAAAGAAAGTAATAGTTTTAATTTAATCGATATTTTAGCTGAGGATGTTGATTATATAAAAAAAATTATTTGGTCTCCTGACAATAAAATTGTAGTTTTTAATACAAATGATTACCTGATAATTACAAAAATTTCAAATTTTAATTCGGTAAAAATCGGATTATCAGGGGCATGGGAATTTAAAAATAAAAATCACAAAACCTTTACAAGCTATCCGCCTATAAATCATATTGAAAAAATTGAATTTATCGATAGTGTAACAGTAAGGGTAAAATTTGAAAAGGAAAATACATTTAAAGAATTTAACTTAAATAATTTATGAGTTTAGTCTAAAAAGCCGATAAGCGGTTATTTTTATATAAAGATTGAAGGCTATAAATCTGTACGTCAGTCTATTACAAAACCGATAATCGGCTAATCCGCCAGCTGGCGGACAGTTTTCGGAGTAGTCTCATAGTATTTGTAAGAAAACTTAATATTTATTACAATTCATTGCAAGAGGGAATCCCGATGCACTCGCTCTTTCGGATTTATAATCTAAAAGTCTAAATAAACGAAAATAACACAGAATTTTCGGATTAAAAATCCGAAAGAGCAGTGTGAATAATAATAAATGAATTGGTTTTCTTTCAGACGCTAAATAATGGGGGACCACGCAAAAGGATAGATAATACAAAGTGTTTCTTGTTGCTTATCTCTTTACCTATTCTTATTGGCTCAACAACATAATCAACATTAGGCAAAGTTTCAAATGCTTTCTTTTTCAAATAGTTAGCAATTTGATATTTACAAATAGGGCATTTATTATAATGTGTTGTGTATTGTTTCTCTGTGACTAAAGAAATATGATGATGATGATGATGAATATAAAGATGATGCGTTGCCTTTATTACTAATGGTGTAATAAAAAGTAAAAGAAGAATTAACGATAATATTTTTTTTCTCTAAAATTCATCTGATAAATACTGTATTGAAACTTAATGGTTATATTTTAAATTCTGTTTATACGCATTAATATTATGTTTTGCAGCTTTTATATTTTGCTTGCAAATCTTTAACGCATTTTTGGCTTGTTGATTGTTACTTTTCGATAAATATTTTATAGCTTTATTATTATATTCTAAAATTTCATATTCCAATTTTAATAACTTATCATAATCATGTTTTGATCGCAACTCATTATTAACTGTCGATAAATAATATGCATAATTTAAGTAAGCAAATCCGAGAGTAATTTTATTTACAGGGTTAAATTCATAAGCATGAACAGCTGACTCTAATTTTCTTTCAGCCTCAGGCATGGCTTCAAATTTTGCAATACTATCGGCATAATTAAAACAATATTCAGTTCTATTTATTTTATCAGTAACGAATAACGAATCTTTTTTAAAATCGTTTATTGAAATGGGACAATCTAACAACTGCCACATTGGATATGAAGGTAAATGAGTATAAATAAATGTTTTTGGATTAGTTAAGAAAAAATAATTATTAAATTTCTTAACAAACTTCTTTTTATTGTTAATATATCCGCTACCCCATGTAGCATCAATTTGATACCATTTATTATCAATAAAAACAATATTCCATGTATGGTCTGTGCTTGTGAATTTTTTTCTTGAATTGTAACCATATCCCTTACTGTAACCTTGTATTAAATAGCATTTTATATGAGCATTATCGCATAAAGCCTTAAATAAAGTTGAATAACCTTCGCAAACAGCCTTTCTCTTTGTCAGCACCTCAGAAGCAGTAACTTTCTTATTTCTGTTTGGATTAAAAAAAGTTTTGGTATCATAAGTAATATTTTCAGTTATCCAAACATAAAAACTTCTAACTTTATCAAAATCATTGTTAGCAGGTTTTATTAAATAATCAGATAAACTAATTACAGACCTGCAATCACTTCTATGTGCAGATTTTGCATGATTGTCAATATTAGAATAATCTATATTCTGTGCAAACAAAAAACTAATACTTGTTAAAAAAATAAGTATAAAAACTGAAATTGCTTTCCTCATATTATAGTATTTTAAATTTTTAACGAAAATACAAAACATTTTATTATTAACTCTAAATTTACTTATCAGAAATAAAAATATAGCAAATTTAAATGCTGAGATTACTCCGAAACAATTTTTAGCCTATTATCGGTCCGCCGGCTGGCGGACTGACATACAGATTTATAGCTTTCGGACTTCCGCCAGCTGACGGATTAACTGATTAGCGACTTTTCGAATTTAATTTAAATAATTCATGAGTTTAATCTAAAATGTACTAACGGCTTATTTTATAATCCCGATGTTTTTGGGATAAAAATTATAAATTTTAAGTTCACTCCTAAAAGTTGAATAATAAAAATTTCAGCAAACTCTCCATAATAAAAAAAGACTATTTAAAAAAAATCAAAAAAAACAGGAGTTTTTCCCCCTCTCCCTACAACAGCCTCTTCGTCTGTAAAACACATATTATTTTTTACAAATTCTACCCTTTAATGATAATAATTTGTAAATTGTGAACTTAAAATTAATTGAATGCTTAAACAATATCTGAACAATATACAATATTCTATAAATCAAGGTGACGCAAGGGAAGAAAGTTATTACACTCATCTTGATACATTGATTCGAAACTTTGCAATTGAGAATAAAATTAAAAAGATTGATATTACAATTCTTCCTAAAAAGACTGAAGCAGGAAACCCTGATTTTCGTGTTTGGGATGGGAGCAACCATATTACAGGATATATTGAAGCCAAAAATCCTTCTGTTACTAATCTCGACATGATTGAAGAATCTGAACAACTTAAACGGTACAGAAACACCTTTCCGAATGTTATACTGACTAATTTCTACGAATTTAGGCTTTACCGTGACGGAGAACTGATTAAAAAAGCATCTGTTGCAAGACCTGTAATTGCAAAAAAACTTAAAACAGCACCACCTGTTGAAAATGAAACTGAATTTAATGAATTGTTAAATACATTTTTTTCATTTTCATTACCAATTGTTCGAAATGCTAAATCATTGGCTTTGGAATTGGCTAAACGTACACGTTTCTTGCGTGACGAAGTAGTTAGTATTGAAATTGCAAACGAAGAAAGAAAAGGGAAAAAAACAATTTTAGGATTTTACGAAGCTTTCAAAAAATATCTTATAGGTACGCTAACTGAAAAATCATTTGCCGATTTATATTCCCAAACTATTACTTATGGACTGTTTGCAGCCCGAACCCGCTCAGACAATTCATTCAACCGTGAATTAGCTTTTAAATACATTCCAAACACTATTGGGATTTTGCGTGATGTTTTCCGTTTTATATCGCTCGAAGACC
>JAUVJB010000209.1 GCA_030592465.1 Bacteroidota bacterium
AGCAATAAATAAGAAATTAATAATCAAATATTTCAAGAAGCCTTTCAATATAAATGAAATAATATCAACAATAAACGAAAGTTTGGGAATTAGCGACCTTGATTAAAAAAACCGCTTAACTCCTAATTAAGCGACTTCCTATTAATATTTTGTGACCCCGGCAGGACTCAAACCTGCAACCCTCAGAGCCGAAATCTGATATTCTATTCAGTTGAACTACGGGGCCATTTTGGTTTGCAAAATTAATAATTATATCAATAATAAAACAAAGATTAAGCTATTTTTTATTTATTAACTAAGTTTTCATAATTTTGCAGACTAATAAATTTTTAGAATAAGATAAAAGACAAACACTATGGAATATAATTTCAATGAGATTGAAACTAAATGGCAAAAATACTGGAAAGAAAATAAAACATATAAAGTAGAAATCGACAATACTAAACCAAAATATTATGTTTTAGATATGTTTCCTTATCCGTCAGGAGCCGGATTGCATGTTGGACATCCTTTGGGTTACATTGCTTCTGACATTTACTCACGTTATAAAACATTACAAGGATTTAACGTTTTGCATCCAATGGGATACGATTCTTTTGGATTACCGGCTGAACAATATGCTATTCAAACAGGGCAACATCCTGCAATTACAACTTACACAAACATAAAAAGATACAGAGAACAGTTAGATAAAATAGGATTTTCATTTGACTGGAGTCGCGAAGTAAGAACAAGCGACCCAAAATATTATAAATGGACACAATGGATTTTTCTTCAACTCTTCAAACATTGGTATAATAAAAAAACAGATAAAGCAGAACCAATTACAAACCTTGTTAAAGAATTTGAAAAAAACGGGAATCTTAAAGTTGATGCAGCTTGTAATCAGCAAAAGACCTTCAGTGCCGAACAATGGACATCAATGACTGAAGACAAACAACAAAAAATTCTTCTTCGTTACCGACTTGCTTATATTGACGAAACTGTTGTTAACTGGTGCTCAAAACTTGGAACAGTATTAGCTAACGATGAAGTAAAAGAAGGCATTTCTATAAGAGGCGGGTTCCCTGTTGTTCAAAAAAAGATGAAACAATGGTCGTTAAGAATATCAGCATATTCACAACGCTTATTAGACGGATTAGACAAAATTAACTGGACAGATTCTCTAAAAGAAATACAACGCAACTGGTTTGGTCGTTCGGAAGGGGCTGACATATTTTTCAGTGTTAAAAACTCAGATGTTAAAATAGAAGTTTTTACCACTCGTCCTGATACTCTTTTTGGTTCAACCTTTATGGTACTCGCTCCGGAGAGTGATATTATTGATAAAATTACAACTGAAGAAAATCGACAAACTGTTAATGACTATATTGAAAAAACGAAAAAACGTAGTGAACGTGAACGTATTGCCGATATAAAAACAGTTACAGGTGAATTTACCGGTGCTTATGCCATTCATCCATTTACAAAAAAACCTTTGCCAATCTATGTCAGCGATTATGTTTTGTCAGGATACGGAACAGGTGCAATTATGGCTGTGCCGGCTCACGACAGCAGAGATTATGCTTTTGCAAAACATTTTAATATCCCAATAATTCAGGTAGTTACAGGTGGTGATATAACAAAAGAGTCTTATGATGCAAAAGAAGGGAAATTAATAAATTCTGATTTTCTTAATGATTTAGATGTAAAAGATGCTGTCGAAAAAATGATTGATGAGATTGAAAAAAACAATCTTGGAAACAAAAAAATAAATTATCGTTTACGCGATGCCATTTTTAGTCGTCAGCGTTATTGGGGTGAGCCTTTTCCAATCTATTTTAAAAATAATTTACCTTATGCTATCGACGAAAGTCAACTCCCGCTTGAATTGCCGGAAGTTGATAAATATTTGCCAACAGAAAAAGGCGAACCACCTTTGGGAAGAGCTAAGAACTGGGAAACAGAACAATGCTATAAATATGAATTAAACACAATGCCCGGGTTTGCAGGTTCATCAGCTTATTACTTAAGATATATGGATTCACAAAACAATAATTCTTTCATATCAAAAGAAGCAAATAATTATTGGCAAGATGTTGACTTATATGTCGGAGGTACAGAACATGCCACCGGTCATCTCGTTTATTCGCGTTTTTGTAATAAATTTTTATTTGACATTGGCGTTGTTTGCAAAGAAGAACCATTCAAAAAATTGATTAATCAGGGCATGATTCAAGGTCGTTCAAACTTCGTTTATAGAATTCACGACACAAACACTTTTGTGACTTACAATTTACGTAACCAACATAAAGTAACACCGATTCATGTTGATGTAAATATTGTTAATAACGATGTTTTAGATATTGAAGCCTTTAAAGCATGGCAGCCTGAATTTAAAAATGCAGAGTTTATTCTTGAAGACGATAAATATATTTGTGGTTATGCTGTTGAAAAAATGTCGAAATCTATGTTTAATGTTGTTAATCCCGATAATATTATTGAAAAATACGGAGCAGACACTTTAAGAATGTATGAGATGTTTTTAGGTCCTGTTGAATATTCTAAACCATGGGACACAAGCGGCATAGATGGTGTTCATAAATTTTTGAAAAAACTTTGGAACCTGTTCTTTAATAATAAAAATGAATTTTATGTATCTGATGAAACACCGAATAAAGAAGAACTTAAAATTATTCATAAAACAATAAAAAAAGTTACCGAAGACATTGAACGTTTCTCTTTTAACACCTCGGTAAGTGCTTTTATGATTTGTGTTAATGAACTAAATGGTTGCAACAAACGTGAGATACTCGAAAATTTAGTATTATTACTATCTCCATTTGCTCCTCATATTACCGAAGAGCTATGGCACTTGTTAGGTCATAACCAAAGCATAACAAAAGCCTCTTTTCCAAAATATGATGAGAAATATTTGATTGAAGACAGCCACACTTATCCTGTTTCGTTTAATGGTAAAATGAGATTTAAAATTAAGCTGCCAATAAACATTACAAAAGATGAAGTTGAAGAAAAAGTGTTAAAAGCTGAAGACTCTCAAAAATGGCTTGATGGTAAAACTCCAAAAAAGATAATCTTTGTGCCAAAAAAAATAATTAATATCGTTATCTAATGTTTTTAAAGAAAAGAATCAAATTAGACAAAGCAAAGCAAAAAAAAATATTCAGATTAATTAAGAATTATTTTACAATTACCATCGGTCTTTTAATGGTCGCTATTGGTTGGACTGCCTTTATTATTCCGGCTCAAATAACCGGTGGGGGAGTTACAGGCATTTCTGCCCTTATCTACTACTCCACGGGTTTCCCTGTAGGTGTAAGCTTCCTGATAATGAATATTTTACTTGTGGTTTTTGCAATTAAAATTCTTGGTGTCGGATTTGGTATTAAAACAATTTACAGTGTAATTGTTTTGTCTTTATTCTTTTCAATATTTCAACAAATAATCACAGAACCAATTATTACAGAAGGGTTTATGTCTTCTGTTATTGGAGGTGGATTAGCAGGAACCGGTATAGGACTTATTTTTTCACAGGGAGGAAGTACAGGTGGCACAGATATTATTGCAATGATTATTAATAAATATCGAAATATTAGCCCGGGCAGGTTAATCCTTTTCATTGATGTAATTATTATTTCTTCTTCATACTTACTTTTCCATTCGTTAGAAAAAATTGTTTATGGTTTTGTTACAATGGGTGTTTCTGCTTATGCTATTGACTTATCTCTTTCAGGAATTAAAAAATCAGTACAAATATTTATTTTCTCACGCAAGTATAATGAAATAGCCGAACGAATTAGTAAAGAGATACATCGTGGTATTACAGTAATAGATGGTAAAGGCTGGTACACAAAAGAAAATCAACAAATATTAATGATAATTGCACGAAAAAAAGAATCTCATAATATTTTCAGAATAACTAAAGAAATTGACCCAGAAGCTTTTATCTCTCTTGGCGATGTTATGGGTGTTTATGGCAAGGGATTTGAAGAAATTCGTTCTTAACTTTATTGTAAAGGCAGGGCAATGCATTGTCTCTACTAAATAATTATTTATTTATTTCCCCTGCGTTTAATCTCATCTCTAATTTTTGAAGCTTTCTCATAATCTTCTTTTTTAACAGCTAAATCTAACATTTTTTTTAGCTCGTCAATTGAGACATTTAGAAAATCGTCGTGTTTTGTATATGGTTGGTCTGTGGCTTTTTCTTGTGAAGGTTGTTTACTTTTTGCTTTAGTGTCCTTAAAATCCAATATTATTCCGGCTTTTAAAATAATCTCCTGAGAAGTATAAATTGGACATTTAAACCTTAAAGCTAAAGCTACCGCATCAGAAGTTCTAGCATCAATTTTTATTCTTGAACCTCCATTATCGCATACTAATTCCGAATAAAAAATACCTTCTTCTAATTTATATATAACTACTTCAATTAACTCAATATTAAAAGCTACGGCAAAATTCACAAACAAATCATGTGTTAATGGTCGTGGTGGCTTTAATCCCTCAAGCTCTATTGCAATTGCCTGTGCTTCAAACCCTCCAATAATAATTGGCAAACGCTGCTTACCGTTTTCTTCGGTTAACACTAAAGCATAGGCTCCTGATTGCATCTGACTATACGACAACCCCAAAACATTAAGTTTTACTTTTTTCATTTATTATTGCTTTATTGTAGATGCCCCAAAAACTTAAAAATTCTTAAGAAATATAAATACAAATATAGAAATTAGTTTGTACCTTTGAAAACTTAATAAAAAAAGTTTGGCATTTTTCATAACCGTCTTTTATATTAATAATTGTTATTGGTAAAAATGGATATGGCAAAATATTGTTAGTAGGCTTCGATTTGCCAAGATAAATTAAGGCTTTTAGACTTTTCATAGTCCGCCAGCCGGCGGACATAAAAAAATCTAAATATAAGGAATCGGTTTATTGTGTTATTTATCAATGCAATACACAAATTTTAATGTTGTGTAATTTTTGAAAAAATAAAATTGGTCATTTCCACGAAAAATTATTGGTGATTAATATCCAATAAAATAAAAGATGACATACCTATAAATTTTTTCCAATGATTTTGATTTCCAAATTTGTAATTATGATGATTATCAAAATATTAAAAAATATCAAATAAAAATCATTAGGGTCTGATTTGTTTATGAAAATCTATAATCAATAAATATTCTGAAATTATATTTATTGCCATCTTTAATTTAATCCCGAAGCATCAGCGATTTTCTATCTATAAATTAATTTATGATAATATTTTCTATTTTATTGATATACTGTATTTTAATTATGTAAAAACTATAATAATATGTGGCGGAATAATAAGGTAATAAGGTTTTTTGTAA
>JAUVJB010000151.1 GCA_030592465.1 Bacteroidota bacterium
AATAGCAATCATATTTTTGTAATCATCTCGAAATTTTGCACCAAAACAAACATATACAAAAAATATCTTAACATTTAGAGAACCTACCAAAGTTACTAATTTATCTATTGCCTGAAAATCAGCTTCATCAAACCTTGTAGCATAAACAATATTTTTAATGCTTTTGTATTTAGATTTTACAGGGACTGCAATAACAGGGAATTTTGAATGGTCGATAACATATTGAGTTACACCACCAAACAAATTTGAAAATAGCCCACTCTCGCCTTTTATTCCCATAATAATAACATCAGGATTATAAACGTGAGAATAACTAATAATTTCTTCATCGGGTAACCCTGCAGTAAATTGATAATCAGAAAGTATTACATTTTTAATATTTTGTTTTTTTATCTGAGCTTTAATCTTAGAATGGAAACGAATTATTTTTTCTTCTTCGTGTTGTTTATTTAATTCAATTAATTCATTGTTGAAGTCGTTGAATTCAACAAAATCTAAAACTGAACCGGGATTGCTGTATGTTGGTATAACATAAGAATAAAAAAGTTTTATTTCTGCATTAAATGCTGAAGCAAATTTTAATGCATACTGACATGCATTGTCTGAACAGTCGGAAAAATCTATAGGAATTAATATTTTCATAAATTTTTGAGATTAGTATTTAAAATTCATAAAGTTCTTAAAGGTAAATACCTTATTAAATTAAGTTATAAACTTACTTTTATATTTGGTTTAAGTTACAAACTTAAACCAGTACAGGGTATTCAAGTTTATCTATCTAAACTAACTAATCCAAAGTTAATATTTTTTTAGATAAAAGCCAATAATTTTCATTTCAAAAATTATTAAAAGACCTCAATTTTATACAATATACTTTTCGAAAATACCTCGTAATTCCGCAGGGGAATAAATTTTATAATATAATTAAAAGACTGCTCCCTGCGGGTATCTTTTTAATTATCAATACACCCGATTAAAATCGGGTGCTAATCATATTTTTTCCTTTTAGAAAATTGTTGAATAACAAAACATATAATTAACTTGTTTTTAGTTAATTATTAATCAAAATCAGTTGGGTTCTTAAAGGTAAATACCTTGTTAAATTTAAGTTATAAACTTATTTTTATATATGGTTTAAGTTGCAAACTTAAACCAGTACAGGCACGAAAACCCGTAAAATTTTAGTTGAGCTGTCATTTCGATCCGCCAGCTGGCGGAGAAGAAATCTCATTCAACTTATATACACTATGTTATGAGATTTCTCCTTTTAGTCGAAATGACAATATGGGCGTTTTCGTGCTGGCACTATGTAAGTTCAATTATAAAATTGCAATTTTAATAACAATTTAATCATATAGCAATTTAACAATTTGTATAATTCTAATAATAAATTTTCATCCATTTTAACTACAAGTTGTAGGATAAGCTCAAATTAAACCTCTACAATATTATTTTGATTTACATACCAAATAAATCCTTTTACATTTTTATATCCCATCTTTAATAAATAACTTACATAATTTGATACTTGCGTAATATATTCAGATTTTTCTTCGTTAACAAACTTGTAATCAATCACAATCACCTCATGAGCACCAATTAACACACGGTCGGGACGTTTAATTTTTCCATCGGAAAGCAGAATATCCATTTCATTTTTAACAATCCATTTGTTGCTAAACCAATTTTTTATTTTATCGTCTTTTAACAATTGCTTAATCTGTATTGTTATTTCTTGTTTTTCCCGGTCATCAATTTTTCCTTCAAAATAAATTTTATTCACAGCCGTTTCAACATCTTTATCAGTATAAATATTTTCAAATATCTGGTGCAAAATTGTTCCTTTATTAATATGCGATTTTGTGTCAATGTTAACATCAGTAAAAAATTCATTACTGTGAAATTTTAATCTCAGTCTATTTTTATTTGTATTAGATAAATACTTATCAAAACGAAAATCATTAATAAGAGCATCCTTTTTATCAATTTCGGTTTGCTGCATGCTGCCCATTGCAAAAGCCTTTGTCTCATCATCCCAATAACGGGCAACATTTACTGATTTTTGTTCTTGCGATAAGTTTATATTAGATTTATTATTGAAACATTTGAACAAAACATCGGCAACTGTTTTTACTTCATCTTTTTTATTTAACGGTGCAAAAGCAAACAAGGCTTCTTCGGCACGTGTAAACGCTACATACAAAAGATTAAGATTGTCAACATAAGCTTGTAACTTTTCATTAAAATATTCTTTGTAAAATATGGTGTCAACAAGATTTTTTGAATATTGAACAGGAACTAAATCCAATTTATTAAAAGGTTCTGAATCAGGTTTGCACCAAAGAATGTTTTTATGATGACTATCGTTATCGATAAGCCAATTGCAGTAAGGCACAATAACAGCCTTAAACTGCAGTCCTTTTGATTTGTGTATTGTTAAAATTTGAATAGCATTTTGTTCGTCTGAAGCCTTTATTGTCTCTTTAATTCCAAACTTATCCCACCATTTCAAAAATAAACTTATATCGGAAGAATCACTTTTAACGAAATTTAAGACAATGTTTTGAAAAGCCTGCAAAAACGATATCTCAATATCAATATTATTTAATTTAAAAATATTGATAATGTTTTCAACTAATTCATATAATGTTAAATGCTTTAATTTATTGCTCTTTTGCGTAAATTCATTTGGCAGGAACTTATCAAATACATCTTTTGAGTTTTTAGATATTTTAAGAAAAATGTCATTATACTCATCATTTTCAAATGGATTATTTAAGATATACTGATAATACTGATAAACAATGTTTGCATTATTTATACCATCATCGGGATTTACAAAATATTTTAAAATCAATAAAATAAAACTAACAACAAACGAATTGCATAAATAAAGCGATTCATTCGAAATAACATCGTATTTATATTTTGTGTTTATGTGTTCATTCTTGTATTCTAACAAAAATTTTGATATTGCTTTAGCGTCTTTACTGTTTCTAACTAAAATAGCAACATCGTTAAGTTGGTAATTATTGTCTTGTAATTGCTCAATAATTTTTGGCAATGCCTCCTCAACATTATTACTGAATTTGCTTTCTTTGCTGTTTTCGAAAAAAGAAATATTTATGTATCCGCCTTGTTTTTCATTGGGCGTATTTTGAAATACATCTTTATAAGCATCAATAATTTGTGTTTCTAACTTCTCATCAATATCTTCAACAGTAATGCTTTGATTATAAACATCTTGCAAAAAATTAGCAGAAAAATTAAATAATGAATTATTAAAATCAATAATGTTCTTTTTGCTTCGCCAGTTGGTATTTAAAGGATTGTTGTCGTCAATTCCCTGATTTTGAAAATCTTTATTAATTTGTTGTGCAAGAAGTTTCCAGTCGCCGTTACGCCAGCGATATATCGATTGTTTTACATCACCAACAACAAGGCTGGTGTTATTATCGGCAAGACTATTATCGATTAACGGTTTAAAATTATTCCACTGTAATTTTGAAGTGTCCTGAAACTCATCAATCATAAAATGCTGATAGTAACTGCCTATCTTCTCATAAATAAAAGGCGTATCGCTCCCATCAATAATCTTGTTAAGTAAAACAGCCGAATTACTAATAAGAAAAATGTTATTTTCTTTGCAATAATCTTTTATTTTTTTCGATACATCGGTTAAAATGCCAAGTGTGTAGAATTGTGAATATATTACTTTTGCAGTATAATAATTGTTTTTATTAGAAGAATAGTATTGTATTGCTTCGACTAATAATTTGTTTAAACCTGCATCATAAACAGTTGTAATTTTTTGTATATTTTCCGAATCTTTTTTATACCATTTTTCAATTGTGTCTTGAGCCGCTAAAACACGTTTACCCGGAACAAAATCCTGTTTATTGAATATTTTTCTAAAATAATTAGCAAAACTACTTTTACCTGATGAAAAATCTTCAACTGTTAAACCCTTATCATTAATGATTTTTAAAGCTTTCTTACCAATTTCCTGTAAATAATTTTCGAAACTATTTCTAATATTTTTAATCTCATCTAAATAATTTTTTAAAAAAGATTTATCACTCAATTTACTAATTAACTCATTATCAAATAATTGAAAATCCTCTTTAAATATTTCATTTTTAGATAATTTAAAAATGTCTTCATAAATGTTCCAGCTTCTACCATCATTAATTTTATCGTTAATAAAATCTAACAACCAATTTTTTAAATCTTCGTCATCATCAATATCAGAGAATAAATTATCAACAACTTCAGACACAACCTTATCAATATCTAAATCAATATTAAAGCCATATTGAAGACCTATTTCACGAACAAACGAACGAATAACTTTTTGGAAGAAACTATCGATTGTGCCAACAAAAAAACGCGAATAATCATGCAAAATATTACTGAGAATATTTGATGCTTTTTGCTTAATCTCAGTATCGTTTAGATTAAAATCTTTTTTAAACAAGGAATAATAATCAACATTATTGAATTTTTCAACATTACTCAATTTATAAAGAGCTTCAATAATTCTTGTCTTCATTTCGTCGGTAGCTTTGTGAGTAAAAGTTACAGCCAAAATGTTTTTATAACTCATGTTGTTTTTAAACAACAAACGCAGATATTCCTCAGTCAAACGATAAGTCTTTCCCGACCCTGCAGAAGCTCTATATACATTTAGTTTTGACATTTATATTATTGAATTGTTAAATTGTTAAAACATGAGTCCTTTCCGAAAAGTCTTTTTTTGCCACAAAGTTTTATTTTTTCTTGCCACTAAGGCACGAAGGCATCCGCCAGCTGGCGGATTGAAAATAAACTATTTATAACTTGTTGTTTTAGTACCTTTTCGTTTTATTTAACTTTTCAGAGTGAACTCAAACATTAAACAATTAACATTTTAGATTTATGATTTAAGATTTAAAAATTACCAATAACTTTAAACCTTAAACATCAAACTTTAAACCTTAAACCTTAAACTTTAAACATTAATTAATGCATTATTTTATATATCAACTCTCTTAAAAGTTCACCCGGGGCTGTAGAAACATTATCAACACCTTTTGATTTCATATCATATTCACGTAAAAGAGAAATGGTTTGAACAGTTTTTTTTGCATTATAATTTCGTGCAGCAAGTGAATAATCTTTAACAAAATAAGGTGATACTCCAATAGTTGCAGCTACATTACGCTGACTTTTATCTTTAACAAAATGATATTGCAAAATTTTAGTAAAAAAATTAAACAAAGCTGAAATGGTTGGAATAATATTATGTTGTTTCTGATTTTTTGCAAAATAATTAATAATACGATTTGCTTTTAATATATTCTTATTAGCAATTGCATTTTGTAACTCAAACACATTAAAATCTTTACTTATTCCAATATTTTTCTCAATATGTTCAGAGTTAATTTTAGTATTTTCAGGTAAGACAATAGTAAGTTTTTCGAGTTCATTAACAATTTTGCTTAAGTCATTGCCGAGGTATTCAGATAGCAGCATAGCCGACTTAGGCTCAATTGAATACCCTTTTTGCAAAAGAAAAGAATCAATCCATTTAGGAATTTGTGAATCATATAATTTTTTTGATTCAAAAATTACCACATCTTTATCTCTATCTAAAGCTTTATAAAGTTTTTTCCGTTTATCTATTGTATCATATTTATAGTTGACAACTAATATTGTTGATTTTAAAGGCTTTTCAACATAATAAATTAAGGTGTCAATGTTTTTAATTTCCTGAGCTTCTTTTAAAATAACAACATGGTAATTAGACATCATAGGAAACCTGCGGGCAGTATTAATAAGATCACGAATATCGGTATCTTTACCATAAACAACTGAGAGATTAAACGCTTTTTCAGCTTCAGTTAAAACATTTTTATGAATATAATTAGTTATTTTATCGATAAAAAAAGGCTCATCTCCCATCAAAAAATAAACCTGTTTATAAATCTTATTTTTTAAATCGGTATTAATTTGTTCAAAAGTCATAATAAAAAAAATAATTAAAATCTTAAATGTTTAACCGAGTCGCCACTGTTAAGCAATTCCTTTAAAGCATCGATTCCTATTTGTAAATGTTTTTCAGCAAAATTATCAGTAACAGCTTTATCACTTTCTTCTGTTTTTATGCCTGACGATATCATAGGCTGGTCAGAGACAAGTAGCAAGGCACCGGTCGGTATTTGATTTGCAAAGCCAACTGCAAAAATAGTAGCAGTCTCCATATCAATTGCCATTGATCGAATTTGTCGAAGATATTTTTTAAACTCATCATCATGCTCCCACACCCTGCGATTTGTAGTTACAACTGTTCCTGTCCAATAGTCATTTTTATGTTTGATAATTGTCTCTGAAACAGCACGTTGTAAATTAAATGAGGGTAATGCAGGAACTTCAGGCGGAAAATAATCGTTAGATGTTCCTTCTCGACGAATAGCTGCAATAGGTAAAATTAAATCACCAAGTTTATTTTTTTTCTTTAAACCACCACATTTGCCCAAAAACAAAACAGCCTTAGGTTCAATCGCACTTAATAAATCCATTATTGTTGCAGCATTTGGACTACCCATACCAAAATCTATTATTGTTATTCCGTTGGCAGTAGCATTTGGCATTGGCGATTTTTCGCCTATTACCGGAACATTATTCCATTCGGCAAATAATTTTACATAATGAATAAAATTTGTAAGCAAAATATATTTCCCAAACTTATTGAGTGGCTGATTGGTATATCGTGGCAGCCAATTTTTTACTATTTCGCTTTTTGTTTGCATATTTTTTCTTATATAATTTCTGTAAAATTAATCAAATCTATATTGTAATAACACAAAATTTATTTATTTTACAAAATACTTATTTTTTTGCAATATTTAAAAATCATGCAACAATTAAATTTACCAATTTATCGACAAAAAACTAAAATTGATGGTGATAAAAAATTAATTTTTGATATTATAAGGAAGAAATATGTTGCTTTAACACCTGAAGAATGGGTAAGACAAAATTTTATTCATTATCTGATTAATGAAAGAAATTATCCTGCTTCATTAATTGCTGTTGAAATGACTTTAAAAGTAAACACTGTTACGAAAAGATGTGATATTGCATTATTTGATAATACCGGCAACCCGATTGTTATTGTTGAATGTAAAGCAACAGATGTTAAAATCAATCAAAAAACCTTTGAGCAAATAGCAAATTATAATATTAAGTTAAGAGTTGATTATTTGATAGTTACAAATGGCATTGACCATTATTGTTGCAAAATTGATTATGAATCAAACTCTTTCCGGTTTTTGAAGGATATTCCTTATTATAAGAAGATTTCTACTATGGATTAGATTTATATACTTCACTCGGGAATAATTTGCGTTTTATTAAATATACTTCACTCTGTTATAATTTTAACATATATTGTCATTAATAGTCATTGATAGTCATTATGT
>JAUVJB010000312.1 GCA_030592465.1 Bacteroidota bacterium
CAGCGAAGCTAAATGACAACAAATGAAGTGAAACAAATGACAAATTACATTACGGCTCTACTGAGCTTGCCGAAGTGCAAAATATAACCGCACAAAGTATAATCCATATAATATAATAAACATAAATCGTTATAAAGATTATGAAAACATAAGAGCAAGTTTTTCAGCACATTTTTCGCCATCAACGGCTGATGATACAATGCCTCCTGCATATCCGGCACCTTCACCGCAAGGGAACAATCCTTTAATCTGAGGGTGTTGAAACGTATCGTTATCGCGCGGGATACGAATTGGCGACGATGTTCGGGATTCAACTCCAATAATAATAGCTTCGTTAGTTAAAAAATTTCTAATTCTTTTGCCAAATTGCTTAAATCCTTGTTGCAATGGTTTGCTAATATTTTCGGGCAGCCAAAAATGTAACGGAGAAGAAATAATACCGGGAATATATGATGTTTCGGGCAATGAACCTGAAATCCTGTTATTTACAAAATCAGCCATACGTTGAGCCGGTGCTACCAACTTATTACCACCATTAATAAAAGCCAAATGCTCAACTTTTTGTTGAAACTTTAATCCGGCAAGTTCTCCATATTGCTCATACTCTTTTAAATCATCAAGACGAATTTCAACAACCATAGCAGAATTGGCAAACTTTGAATTACGAGCTGACGGCGACATACCATTAACAACCATCTCGTTTGGCGAAGTAGCAGCCGGAACAATAAAACCTCCCGGGCACATACAAAATGAATAAACTCCTCTGTTGTTAACTTGTTGAACTACATTATATGAAGCTGCCGGCAAATATTTACTTCTCACACTGCAGTGATATTGAATTGAATCAATCAAATTTTGTGGATGTTCAATCCTAACACCCATTGCAAATGGTTTAGCTTGAAGCTGAATATTATTTTTATGTAATAGTTCATAAATATCTCGTGCTGAATGTCCTGTAGCGAGTATCACCGCTTTTGATTTAATTTTTAAATCATTATTTATTTCAACTCCTTTTATTTGAGCATTTTCAATAATAAAATTGGTTACTCTTGAGTTAAAATGTATTTCGCCGCCTGCATTTAAAATTGTGCTTCTTATATTTTCAATAATTTCCGGCAGTTTGTCTGTACCAATGTGAGGATGTGAATCGATTAATATATTTTCGTGAGCGCCATGAAACTTTAAAACCTCTAAAATCTTTTGTGTATTACCTCTTTTTTTTGAACGAGTAAAAAGTTTGCCGTCTGAGAATGTTCCTGCTCCACCCTCACCAAAGCAATAGTTAGAATCAGGATTAATATTTTGTTCTCTATAAATTTCTGCAATATCTTTTTTCCTGTCAGATACTTGTTTGCCTCTTTCAATAATAACAGGTTTAAAACCAAGCTCAATCAAACGCAGAGCAGCAAATAAACCTGCAGGTCCTGCACCTGTAATTATTATTTCCGGTTTATATTTAACATCTTGATATTTAAAAATAATCTCATTTTCTTTTGGAGCAGGTTCGTTAAAAACAACAAATAATCTTAAATTAACTTTAATATTTCGTGACCGAGCATCAATTGAACGATTAATTACTCTAATTAATGAAATATCTGTTTGATTAATTTTTAATTCTTTAGCAACTAAAGGCTTATAAAATTTTTCTTCAGAGGCTTGTTCGGGAGTTAATATTAAGTTTATTGTTTTTTGCATATTGAAAGAAATAATTAGTATCCGTGGCAAAATTTTACAAAGCAAACAATCGGGATTATTAATTGTTAAATTGCTCTATTGCCTGCCCCGTAGCGAAGTATGAGCATATCGGGGTTAAATTGTTATATTGTTATTGTTAAGATATAATGGCATCCCGATGTGTCATTGATTTTCTAATTAATTTCCTTTCATTCTTTCGGATTTATAATCTGGAATTTTTGTGTTACTTTCGTTTATTTAAACTTTCAGATTACAAATTCGAAAGAATGGTGGGTACTATAACAAAATAAAGGAATTTATTCAAAATAAAAAATCAGAGAAACAATTTTTGAGTTCATTCTCTCAATAGAGCGTGTGTATTCAGTTTTGTCACGTCTTACAATATCATTCATGCCGAGTGAAAAACGAAGCTCAGTTGAAAATTTGAAATAAGTAAGATAATAATCTATTCCAAAACCCATTTCTAAATAAATATCACTGCGATTTAGACGTATTTTAGGTTTTTCTTTTTCTTTAATTTTTTTTTGAGCTGCCAAATCATAACTGTAATTTATACCGGCAATAAGATAAGGTCGGTAATTATTTAAACGTTTTGCTCTATATTTCAGAAGAAAAGGAAACTGTAAAAAAGTTGATTCTATCTGCATCACATGATGAGAGAAAGTTGTATCATTAAGTTGAATATAATAATCTAAATCTCTTTGTCCAAAACAAAGACCGGGAGTAAATCTTAAATCCCAATTATCATTCACTTTTAAATTAGTAACAATATTAATATTAAAACCCGGATGTTTATTATTTTCGATTGAATAAACAGTATCTAAATTAAAGAAACTCCCTGAATTATGAATTGTAAAATCCATAGTATTAATACCTAAGGAAATACCAAAATGATACCAATAATTATCATATTTCGGTTTATTGAGCAGCTTCTTTTTTTGTGCTACAGCATTAATCGTCAGTAAACAAAAAAATATTATTATTAATCGTTTCAAATTACTTTAGTTTATTTTATATAACTTAAAAATTGATAATATATTATAATATC
>JAUVJB010000277.1 GCA_030592465.1 Bacteroidota bacterium
TAGATTTTTTCCAATTTTTTAAACCAAAATTAAGAAAACTATCAATATAATTATAATTATTTATTTGAATAGTTTTATGCCCTTTTACACCGTTAATATTTTCTTTTAGCTTCTTATCTGTATTATATGAATATGTTCCGGAATCTCTAAAAATATTTTTCCCTTTATACCAAATATCAACATGTAGCATATCATTATGAGACGGACGATGTTTATATGAATGACATCTACTAAATATAAAAATATCTTTATTTTTTAAAATAAAATACCCGCCTGCGTTAAATTTTGTTTTCTTTGACAGTTCAATTTTATTAACATTAAGTTTAAAAAAATCTATTAATTCTTTGCCTTCTTCATACAAATAACCGCCAAAAGATAATGATGATGCAAAATTTATACTTGGTCTGAAATCTCTGTAATTTGAAATACAAAGTGGGAAAAGTATGGCTCCGTCGTTAGAGCCATAATTTGGCAAATGTCCGTTTGATTGTATAAATGAATGTAAAAAAACAATCATTTTTTTATGCCTGCTTATAATATCTTCAGGCAATTTAAATTTTTTCTGCTTACTTATGTAAATAACAAATGAAAGCATGTCAAGAGCCAAACGCTGATAAGTCATAGAATGCTGTATGTATGAACCATCTTTATATATTTGATATGCTGTTTCATTTAACAAATATTTCAGCCCCTTATTTTTCCATTTATCAGATTCTGAAAATTGAGGAAATAATATACCGCCAATCAATAACCCTGAAGCTTCACTAATAGAATGGTTATTTTTAACAGATTTAGCAGCATAGTCAATATTTGCATCAATTCTTAATAATGAAGTATAAATATTTTTAATTATCTTTTGCTTAGTTTTTTCTTCAATAAATTCATTAAAATAATCAATAGCAATAATCCACGAAATTAATCGAATTGTAATTTCTTGTCCACATTTATAATTTACTCCAAATGGAAATTGGTTTTTATCAATCCAATCTGAAATCTGATTAATACAAGCATAAGCATATTTATTATTTTGACATTGATTGTAGGCTAATATAAAATGGAACACTTGCGGAAAACGGGATGCTTCCCAAATTAGTTTAATATCACCATATTCACCAAAATCATCAAGTTTATTCCATTCAATATTACAAGGTGCAGAAACTTTTGTTTGCGGATTTAAATGCCAATTTATTTTTTCATCCTCAAAATAATCTAAATATTGAGAAGAAAAACCATAAATAATACCTTTGATTGCTTTATCGGCTCGTTTAATAATTTCAGTATTACTATCGTTAATATTGCCATTAAAATCAAGCTTAGGTAATTCAAATTTATCAAACTGTATTTTATTTGATTTTTCTAAAATAAAATTATTTATCTTATCGAAATATCCTACTCTTTTCCGAATTTCATATTTTATTCGAAAAAGAGTCCATGATATTCCCATTCTTCTTAAATAATCAAATATTTGCTTAATTTGCATACTAACTTATTTCAATCCAGCTATTTTGTTTTAGACTATCTATTGCAGCAAAACTTGCTTTAGTTACATTAACAATCTGCTCAAAAGGAATTAATTCTGTCTCACCGTTTTGAAGATTGTGTATTAACTTATGAAACTGTGTTTTATGTCCTTTATCGATTTTTGTTTTTAGTTTTGAAAAACCTTTAAATCCATAAGATTTTGTTTGTCTGAAATTATCCATAATCAGAGTTCTTTCTTGTGAAAACACTTCAACTCTTTCTTTAGAATATGCTTTAGAACCATTTGCAAAATAATTAATAACTCCTGTTGAACCATTTTCCATTTTTAACAAAATAGATACGTTGTCTGTATTCTCTTCAGGATTTTTACCCATGGAGTTCATACAAACAGACTTAATTTTACTGCCTGTCAAAAATACAATTAAGTCCATATAGTGACATGCCTCTCCTATTATTCGTCCACCACCTGTTTCCATATCATGAACCCATACGTTTGAAGGAATAAACCCGGCATTCATTGTAGCAATAATATTCATAGGAGCATTCCCTAAAATTGATTTCATTTTCTGAATATGCGGAGAAAATCTTCGGTTAAAACCAACTGTAACTGTGCCTTTACTCGCTTTATATGCTTCTTCAATTTTAGAAAGTTCACTAAGATTTAATGCTAAGGGTTTCTCAACAAAAACATTCTTATTTTCATCTAATGCTTCTACTACCATTTTGGCATGTAGGTTATGTCTTGTTGTTATTAAAACCAAATCAACTTGATCATCATCTATAATAGTTTTATAATCAGTAGTACTATTTGCAATATTATGTTTTTTTGCTAAGTCTGTACTGTTTACTCCTCCTGCAGAAGCAATATATTTTAGAATTGCTCCCGAACCTTTTAATGCCGGCAACATTGTCATCTTTGTAAAGTTGCCGGCACCAATAATTCCAACTATACCTTTTGATTTTTCAATTGTTTTTTGTGATAATGAAACGATTGTATTTGCTTTAGAATTTTCATTATATTTTAAAATAGAGGCAATAGATTTACTTTTTCCAATATCACCATAAATTTTTAAATAATCGTTAAGTGCAATTACCTCTGTAATTAAAGATTTAACATTTAATTTTTTTGTTGATATAGCCTCAAGTATAGCTTCAAAATTACGTTTTTCTGTCCAACGAACAAAAGGTAAAGGATAATCTTGTCCTTTATATTCATAATTTTCGTCATATCGTCCGGGACCATAAGAACAAGAAACTTGAAAAGTCAATTCTTTTTCGTAAAAATCTGCTCTCGAAATATTTAATCCTATTACACCAACCAAAACTATTCTTCCTCTTTTACGACACATTTTTGCAGCATCAGAAATAATATTATTTGTTTTAGCAGAGGCTGTAATAATAACACCATCTGCACCAATGTTATTAGTCTTTGCCATAACAAAATTTACAGGGTCGTTACCTTTTGCAGGATTGAATGCAATAATTCCTTTTTTACGAGCTACCTCTACTTTGTGTTCGTCTAAATCATAGCCAATTACTCTACAACCATTTGCCAAAAGCATTTCTGCAGTTAATAAACCTATAAGACCTAATCCGATAACGACAATTGTTTCACCAAAACTTGGATTTATTAATCTAATACCCTCTAAACCAATAGAACCCACAACAGTAAATGCAGCCTCTTCGTCAGACACATTATCAGGAATTTGAGCAACTAAATTTTTGGGTACAGAAACAAACTCAGCATGTTGACCATTAGAGACAACTCTATCACCAATTTTAAATTCAGAAACACCGTTACCAACTCCTATTACCTTTCCAACGTTACAATATCCCAACGGTAAAGGTTGCTCTAATTTATTAAATACAGTTTCGATTGTTGGTAATAAACCGTCAGTTTTAATTTTGTCAAGCACCATTTTAACTTTATCAGGTTGTTGACGTGCTTTAGATATTAATGAAGACTTGCCAAACTCAACTAACATACGCTCAGTACCAAGTGAAACTAAGCTCCTTGTTGTTTGTATTAAAACTTGCCCTTGCTTTACTATTGGTGCAGGCACTTCCTCTAATTTTGTTTCTCCGGTTTTGAATGA
>JAUVJB010000100.1 GCA_030592465.1 Bacteroidota bacterium
AAAATTGCAAAAGAGTATGTCTTGCCAACGCACTGAGAGACAGTCGGGAAGAAGAAAGCCAGTGTACAACAATATATATAAGTCATTGGGCGATAAGTAGTTAGAATAACGATTGTGAATATAAATAAACAGCGTAGTAAATTGAAAGATTGGTGTTCCCACGTTAGGCGTACACTGTGCCTACGTCTTTTTATTTTGGTAGTAAAAAAAAGATTTTCCAAATCCCCAAATTTTTAATGTGCCTTTTCAAAAATTCTTAATATCTCTGAATTGGAATTTGGTTTCCATCCGGGCTAACCGTCATAGTGTTCAACTTTTGCATCAGATAGACAGAACACACACTCAACCATTGCAGCAATATCATCTTTTGATGAATCAATTGAGCTTTGTTGACTTGTAGTAATAAGTATTTTTCTGCCTTCAATAAATTTAATTAAATTTGTTTGATTAAATACGGGTATATTGATGAATGTATCACAAAAAAGCTGTCTTTATAAGTGTTTAATAATAAAACAAATATAAAAGACAGCCGATAAGAAAATTTTTAATTATTCGGGTTAAATCAATCCTTTTTTGTGTTTTTCGCCAATAACTTTAAGCATATCTTTAGTCATTGTTTCAAGGTTAAAAGAAGGATTCCATCCCCATTCTTTTTTGGCGCAAGAGTCATCCATATTATTTGGCCAAGAATCTGCAATAGCTTGTTTAACAGGGTCAACGTCATAGTTCATAACAAATTCCGGTATTTCTTTTTTAATAGCATTAGCAATAATTTCAGGGTCGAAACTCATTGAGGTAACATTAAAAGAATTACGATGTATTAATTTTGAAGCATCTGCTTCCATTAAGTCAATAGCAGCATTTAATGCATCCGGCATATACATCATGTCAAGAAAAGTACCTTTTGCCAATGGGCAGGTAAATTTTTTGTTTTTTACAGCTTCATAATAAATTTCAACAGCATAATCTGTTGTCCCACCACCTGGTAAAGTAACATTAGAAATAATACCGGGGTACCTAACGCTGCGAGTGTCAACACCAAAACGTTTAAAATAATAATCGCTTAATAATTCACCGCTTACTTTTGTAACACCATACATGGTAGATGGACGTTGAATAGTGTCTTGCGGGGTATTATCCAAAGGAGTTGAACTGCCAAAAGCACCAATTGAACTTGGAGTAAATACTGCGCAATTATATTCACGGGCAACTTCTAAAACATTAACTAATCCGTTAATCCCGACATTCCATGCTGCCTGAGGTTTATTTTCAGCAACAGCCGATAAAAGAGCTGCAAGATTATAAATTGTATCAATGTTGTGTTTTTTTACTGCATCTTTGACTTGCTCATAGTTAGTTGCATCTATTTTTTCGAAAGGTCCTGATTCTAATATATCATCGGAAGGCTTTGTTTTTCTAAAAGCCGCAACAACATTATTGTTACCATATCTCTTACGAAGTTCCATTGTTAATTCCGAACCTATTTGTCCGGCAGCACCGATTATCAAAATTTTTTTCATTTTTAATTTTATTTTAAAGAATGGATACAGCACACTATATGGTCTTTTTATCCGTTCTTTATGTTAAACAAAAGATTTAGAACTTTTAAAAATTATTCAACAAAGATAATTTATTTAATTATATGGTTAAAAATTAATTACAAATTTTTTTAATGATAAAAATCATATCTTAAACATAAAAATATAATTATTTTTATATTCAAAATGTAATATATTTGTACACATAATTTTTAGTTATTAATCGAAAAAAAATATATAAAAATGTTTGGAAAAATTAAACAAGATCTTCAAAAGACATTTATAGAACTTAAAGAACAAGGTCTTTATAAAGAAGAGCGAATTATTACCACACCTCAAAGTGCAAACATTAAGGTGTCAACAGGTGAAAACGTATTAAATTTTTGTGCTAATAATTATTTAGGATTAGCTGATAATAAAGAAGTTGCTAAGGCTGCTTCAGAAACAATGAATAAATGGGGCTATGGTCTTTCATCTGTTCGTTTTATTTGTGGAACTCAGCAAATACATAAAGACTTAGAGGAAAGAGTTTCTAAATTTTTAGGTACCGAAGACACAATTCTTTATGCTGCTTGTTTCGATGCTAATGGCGGTGTTTTTGAACCTCTTTTGGGTGCAGATAGTGCATTAATTTCTGATGAGTTAAACCATGCTTCAATTATTGACGGTGTTAGATTATGTAAAGCACAACGTTTCAGATATAAACATTCTAACATGGAAGAGCTTGAGAAATGTTTACAAGAAGCTAAAGATACAAAATATCGTCTTATTGTAACAGATGGTGTTTTTTCAATGGATGGTGATATTGCAAATGTAAAAGGCATTTGTGACTTAGCAGATAAATATGATGCTTTAGTTATGGTTGACGATTCTCATGCAACCGGTTATATTGGAGCAACTGGTAGAGGCACTTCTGAGCATTGCGGTGTATTAGGTAGAGTTGATATTATTACAACTACATTTGGTAAAGCAATGGGCGGAGGAAACGGTGGTTGTACTTCCGGTCGTAAAGAAATTATTGAAATGTTACGTCAGCGTTCTCGTCCTTATTTGTTTTCTAACACATTAGCTCCTGCAATTGTTGGCGCTACAATGAAAGTTATTGATATGTTGGAAAAATCACCCGAATTGCGTAACAAAACAATGGAAAATGCAAAATATTTTAGAAGCAAGATGGAACCTGCCGGTTTCGACCTTGTTAAAGGTGATACTGCTATTGTTCCTGTTATGATTTATGACGCTCCTCTTGCTGTTAAATTTGCCAACGAACTACTTAAAGAAGGTGTTTATGTTATTGGTTTTGTTTTCCCTGTTGTTCCTAAAGGTAAAGCTCGTATCAGAGTTCAGCTATCCGCAGCTCACAGCAAAGATGATATTGACAAAGCTGTTGCTGCATTTATAAAAGTAGGCAAAGAATTAAAAATTATTTAATAATATTTTTATATCTTATATTAAAGGCTGTCAATTTTTTTGGCAGCCTTTTTTTAACCTCAAAATCAACACATTAAACACATTATTGATATACATCGTTCCCCGCCACGAATTTGATATTTCTTAATTGTTTTGCAATGGACTATTTATTATTTTGTATTTTTGCAATTAATTAATATTTTACGAATTAGAAAAATTTTGCCAATGATTACTTTTTTAAAAGTTCTATTAGTTTTTGTTATAATTTATTATTTGGTGAAGATTATTTTCAAACATTTTTTACAAAAATTTTTAAATAATTATAACTCAAACAGAAAAGATTTTTTCCATACTCAAGAAAAAAAAGAAGGAGAAGTTACTCTTGAAAAGACCGAGCAGAAAGAAAAAAAACACTCAAAAAATGAAGGCGAATACATTGATTTTGAAGAAGTTGATGAAGAATAATTTATGATAGAACATTTTCAAGCTGGTAAATTTTTAGTTATTTTAGGAATAATAATTATTGTAATAGGTCTTATCGTCTATTTTTTCGGGAACAATTTACATTGGTTTGGTAATTTACCCGGAGATATTAAGATTGAAAAAGAGAATTTTAAGTTTTATTTTCCAATAACAACAATGGTTATTCTTAGTGTATTATTAAGCGTTATTATTAAAATTATTCACAGATTTTTTTAATCGGTTTCTGCTAATTCCGGTTTTTTATTATAATTTTTAAAAACCTTTTTTTGGAAAAATATAATTACAAATACCCCAGTTGTAATTGAAGAATCTGCAATATTAAAAATAGGGCGGAAAAAAACAAATTCTTGTGAACCCCAAAAAGGAAACCATTGTGGAAAATGTCCCGAAATGATTGGGAAGTAAAGCATATCAACAACCTTGCCGTACAAAAAACCGGCATATCCTCCGCCTTCAGGAAAAAGAGTTGCTGTTTGATAAAGACTGTTGTTAAAAATAATGCCATAAAATGCACTGTCAATAATGTTGCCGAGAGCACCTGCAAGAATCATTGAAATACTAATAATAACAAGAATCGGGGCTTTGCTTTTTATTAATTTGTGCAGATACCATGCAATTAAGATAACTGCAAGTATTCTGAACAGGCTTAAAAAAATTTTACCGAAATTCCCTGCAAACTCATAACCAAAAGCCATTCCGTTATTTTCTGTAAAATGAATAATAAACCAATTACCAAAAACAGGAATTTCTTGTCCTAAAAACATGTGGGTTTTAATCCATATTTTTATTGATTGGTCAAGAATTATAATGCCTGAAATTACCAAAATTGACAATGTCGATTTTGAAAAACGTGATGTTTTTAGTTTTCTCATATGTTTTTTACAAAACAGAAAAAATGATATAAAAAAATTGTGGAAATAAATCCACAATTATTGGTAATTATTTTTTAACGTTTTGTTTGCGTTTGGCATCAATGCTCAATGTCGCATGAGGAACAGCACGCAAACGTTCTTTAGAAATTAGTTTGCCTGTTTCCCGACAAATACCGTAGGTCTTATTTTCAATTCTAATTAATGCACCCCTGAGGTGCCCAATAAATTTTTTTTGACGTTGAGCTAATTCGCTAATTTCTTCTTTCGATAAAACAGAAGCACCCTCTTCTAATACCTTAAATGTTGGAGAAGTGTCCTGTATATCATTACTATATTGATGTGATAATGTACTTTTTAGTATCTCAAAATCTTTTTCAGCCTTTGCAAGTTTTTCTTCAACTATTTGTTTGAATTCTTGAAGCTCTTCATCTGAATATCTATTACTATTTTCTGCCATAACTGTCAAGGTTTAAAATTAATTTTTGTTTATGCTGATTAATGTTTTAATATCTTCATCAATTTCAACACTTTTTGCATTATTGTTTTCTATTTTTTCTACTAAATTTATTGATGTTGCTAATGTTTGGGAACTTATATAATGTTTATGTATATTAATGGCATTGTTTATTAAATTATGTTTCTGAATATTAAGTGAAATTTTGTCGGTTACATCAAAACCTCGTTCTTTTCGTAAATTTTGAATACGGTTTATAAATTCACGAGCAATGCCTTCTTGTTTTAATTCTTTAGTAATATTTATATCAAGAGCAACAATAAGTTTTCCGTCGTTTGCTACCAGCCATCCCTGTATATCCTCTGATATTATTTCAACATCGTCTAAATTGAGCTCTAAAGACTTTCCATTAACAATGACAACAAATTTACTATTATTTTCAAATTTTACAACATCTTTTTGAGTTAATTTACTTAATGAAACAGAAATTTGTTTCATTAATTTGCCATATTTTGGTCCTAATATTTTAAAATTCGGTTTAATTTTTTTTACCAAAATATCTGTTGTGTCGCTTAAGTATTCAATTTCTTTAACATTTGTTTCTGAAAGAATAATGTTTTTAATGGCTTCTATATAATTTTTTGTTTTCTCATCAGAAACAGGAATCATTATTTTGCTTAATGGCTGACGAACACGTATGCTTACTTTACGTCGCAAACCAAGAACCATTGAAGAAATTTTTTGTGCAAGATCCATTTTTTCTTCTAATTCTTTGTCAATATAATCTAAATTATATGTTGGGAAAATAGATAAATGAACAGAGCCGTCAGCATGTTTTTGTGTTGTATTGTTAAGGTCTAAGTATAATTGATCCATAAAAAACGGGGCAATTGGCGATGCAATTTTGGCAATTGTTTCAAGGCAAGTATATAATGTTTGATAAGCAGCTATTTTGTCATCTGAATATTCGCCGCCCCAGAAACGTTTTCTGTTTAATCGTACATACCAGTTACTTAAGTTTTCAGTAACAAAATATTGAATTGCACGACCTGCTTTTGTCGGCTCATAATTATTATAATATTCTTCTACATTTTTAACTAAAGAATTCAGTAATGACATTATCCATCTGTCAATTTCAGGTCTCTCATTTATCGGAATTTCTTTTTCTTTATATGTAAATTTATCAACGTTAGCATAAAGAGCAAAGAAAGAGTAAGTGTTGTAAAGAGTGCCAAAGAATTTCCTTTTTACCTCATCAATACCATCAATGTTAAATTTAAGATTATCCCAAGGTTGTGAATTAGTAATGATATACCAACGAAGAGGGTCAGAGCCATATTTTTCAATGGTGCTAAAAGGGTCAACAGTATTATTTTTTCGCTTTGACATTTTTTCTCCGTTTTTGTCAAGCACTAATCCGTTAGAGATTATATTTTTAAATGCTACAGAATCGAAAAGCATTCCTGCAATTGCATGTAATGTAAAAAACCATCCGCGTGTTTGGTCAACACCTTCTGCAATAAAATCAGCAGGAAAAAAATCTTTAAAATCATCTTTATGTTCAAAAGGATAATGTAACTGAGCATAAGGCATTGCTCCGGAATCAAACCAAACATCGATTAAATCTGGCTCTCTAAACATTTTTTGTCCTGTTTTTGAAACCAAAACTATATTGTCAACATAAGGACGGTGTAAATCAATTTTATTATAATTTTTTTTTGAAAAATCATTTACAACAAAGTCAGATAATGGGGAGTTATCCATAAAGCCGGCGTTTATTGATTTGTCAATTTCGGTTTTTAATTCTTCAACAGAGCCAATGCAAATCGTTTCTTTTCTGTCTTTTGAAACCCAAACAGGCAAAGGTGTTCCCCAAAAGCGAGAACGTGAAAGATTCCAGTCAACAAGATTTTCAAGCCATTTGCCAAAACGCCCGATACCGGTTGCCTGAGGTTTCCAGTTTATTGTTTTGTTGAATTCAATAAGTTTATCTTTTACTGCAGTTGTCTTAATAAACCAAGAATCTAAAGGATAATAAAGAATTGGTTTGTCTGTTCTCCAGCAGTGTGGATATGAATGAATATATTTTTCAATTTTAAAAACTTTATTTTCTTTTTTTAGTTTTACAGATATATCAACATCAACACTAGTGTCTTCATCTGTCAAATTCTCATCATAAGAATTTTTAACAAACCTGCCGCTAAATTCCCCGACACCATCAATAAATTTACCTTTTTTATCAACAAGAGTTAAAGAACCAATTCCGTTAAGTTTAGCAACTCTATTATCGTCAGCGCCAAAACTTGGAGCAATGTGAACAATGCCGGTACCTTCTTCGGTAGTAACAAAATCGCCAATAACTACTCTAAAAGCATCGCCGGTAGTTGGTTGCTTGTATGGTAAAAGCTGTTCGTAGCGAATCCTTTCCAGGTCTTGCCCTGTGAATTCGTCAAGTATTTCAAAAGGGATGTTTTTATCACCTTTTTTATAATCTTCAAATTTTAAGTCTTTGTTTTTTTCAGGGAAATGAACAGACAACACATCTTTACCAAGAGCGACAGTAACAGGTTTCCCTGAATATGGATTAAATGTTTTAACCAATACATAAGAAATACCTTTCCCGACAGCCAATGCGGTGTTTGACAAAAGTGTCCACGGAGTTGTTGTCCATGCTAAAAAATAAATGTCGGTATTTGTTTTTTTATAAAGAAATTGTGATTTTTCATTATTTACAACTTTAAATTGAGCAATACAAGTTGTGTCTTTTACATCACGATAACAACCGGGTTGGTTTAATTCATGTGTGCTTAAACCGGTGCCTGCTGCAGGCGAATATGGTTGAATAGAGTGTCCTTTATATAATAATTCTTTGTCGTATAATTTTTTTAATAAATTCCAAAGTGTTTCAATATATTTATTGTCATAAGTAATGTAAGGGTCATCCATATTAACCCAATAACCCATTTTGTGGGTAAGGTCTTCCCACATGTCGGTAAATTTCATTACGTCTTTACGACATGTGTTGTTATATTCTTCAATAGATATTTTTTTGCCAATGTCTTCTTTTGTTATTCCAAGTGATTTTTCAACACTAAGTTCAACCGGTAATCCGTGTGTATCCCATCCGGCTTTTCTTTTTACAAGAAAGCCTTGTAATGTTTTGTATCGGCAAAACATATCTTTTATAGTACGAGCCATAACGTGATGTATGCCGGGTTTGCCGTTTGCAGAGGGAGGACCTTCATAAAACACAAATAAGGGTTTTCCTTGTCGTGTAGAAATGCTTTTATGAAAAGTATCATCTTTATCCCAATACTCAAGTATTTTTTTATTGGTTTGTGACAGGTCTAATTGTTTGTATTCAGGGTATTTCGAACTCATCTTTTATCTTACTAAATTTTATTAAAAAAACACACAAAGATAGAGTTAGGAGAATAAAAAAACAAACAAATAACAATTAATAATGAATATTGGTATTGCGAAGCTATAAATTTCGCAGAGTGTCAATTGTTAAGAGAGTAATTTTTAATCCCGACATATCAGCTATTGTCTCCCGAAATTTCGGTAGACAATAGAAAATCTTTGACATATTGGAAAATAAAATTTAATTACATGATTGTCGTTTGGTTATAACCGGTATGTTTTTTTATACGGCAGTATATAGTTTAATTTTGAAATTTAACAGTTTTTCTTAAATTAAATCTTATAAAAAATTATTAACTTTTGGTTTATTAATTTCTTATTATCTGCTTAGCGGGTTACCCTGTCGGTGTCATTTTTGGATGACCGCATGTTAGCGACTCACAATTTCATTGTTCATTCTCAACAATTCATTTATAATGTTTTCTGAAACCTAAAATTTGTTGATAATAGTTTGTCAATAAAAGGTTTAACTTTTTCAATCACACCTATTTGCTTTGCTTTGTTAATCACCCCAAGGGTTCCTGTGAACTTTAGATTTAATTTATTTGCTAATTTCCTTGCTTTCAAATCATCAAGCAAAAGTAAAGGGCTATCCATTTCTTTTGCTAATGCAATTGCACTTGCTTCTCCTAAATCAACTTGTGTCTCCAAAAATTCCTGATATTTCTTCTCTTTAACAACTTTAATTTTTATCCATTCCGGCAATTGTTCTGAGAATTCTTCTACAACTTCCGGTGTTGTTAATATATTATGATAACCTTTTTTAAGTAAGTCTAATTCTCCAATCTTATGAAAGAGAATTAAACTACTCGTATCGGAAATTACAATTTTATGCATTGGCTATGTCTGATTTTAGGTCAGACAACGAGGTGCTGAAAACAGAAACTCCATATCTACCCAATAATTCAATAAAAGCTTGCTTTGATAACCCTGCTATCTTCGCAGCTTGTCCGGATGACAATTTTCCGTCCTCATACAGCTTTGATGCAATTATCATTGAAAAATCATATTCTTTCAAATCAAGGTCATCGGGTATTTGTAATTTTATCGTTCTCATTATTATATTTTTCTAATTACAAAGATACAAAAATTACCGGTCAATTAATGCTTTTGTTGCCTTTTTTTGTTTGTCATTAACTACAATCAAAACCACAAATTTATTATCCGCTTAGCGGATTAACCTACATTGTTTTCAACCAAAAAGTTACTCCGTTGGTTTATTTCATTTTTTTAAAAATCGTTTTGTATAATAACTTTTTTTTGTTTTTATATTTAGAAAGTAACATCCTGATTTTAAGTCGCTTATGTTTATTCTTAATGAATCAGAATAATTGATATTATTAAACGATTTAATTTTATTGCCTTCAATATTATATATTGATATTTCTTTAAAAAGTATTGTTATATTTGATCTTATTGTTAAAAAATCGACAACAGGGTTTGGCGAGATAAAAATGTTTTTATTTAAGTTTGTTGAATTAATATTTATAATATTAGTATTGTTAGTAATAATATTTTTATCAGGGTCAAAGATTATCTTTTTTATGTTAAAAGGTAGTTGGAATATATAGTCTTGTGAAGATTGAGAGTTCTTGAATACCATCAAAGTGTCTTTATTTACACCTGAAAAATAAATTGGCAAATCTAATTCATAGAAACTTACAGAATGGTGTGATTGTGTTTGTTCAATATTTAAAGACACAATATTTTCAGCATTTTGCGACCAATTTATTGTATAAACAGGAAATCCCTGATTATAAATCCAGTTATTGAAAAATTGAGTTAAGTTTGTGTCTGCTGTTGTTTCAAAATGTCTTTTTAAATCATTGGTTCTTGCATAATTATTAATTAAAGAGCTGTCTGTCAGATAGCTTTTTATTGATCGAAAAAAAACAGAGTCGCCTAACTCCCAACGAAGCATATTCAATACCATTGCAGCTTTATCATAAGATAATCGGGTATTAAAAATATAGTAAACAGAGCTTGTGTCATAAACAAAGACAGAACCATCATTTTGACTCGTGATATTTGTTATTTTGTTAGTTTTCCAAGACAAGTAATTGTCGTTAGTATGCTCACGAACCAAACCTTCGCAATATCGTGCAAAGCCTTCGTTTAACCAAATCTCTTGCCAGCTACCACATGTAATATAATCGCCAAACCATTGATGAGCAAGTTCGTGAGCCATTAAATATAAGCCAAAATTACAAACAAAACTCATTGTCTGGTGTTCCATACCACCTCCCCAACCAAATTGTGCATGACCGTATTTCTCATCTTTAAAAGGATAAGTAATAAATAGCTCGTTA
>JAUVJB010000195.1 GCA_030592465.1 Bacteroidota bacterium
CCATTGGTTAGACCCATTGCTTCTTTAGCACCTAATTTTGTTGGTTTTAATCCGGCTCTTTTAAATGCTTCGGGAGCATCTAATAATTCGCCTTTGAAATATGCTTTTGCTTCGGGTAAACCAATAATCACAGCACCAATCATTGCAAGAGGAATTAAATCGCCACTTGCGCCAACAGAACCCTCTTCGAGAACCCAAGGAGATAAGCCTGCATTAAGCATATCAATCATAAGTTGACATGTTTCCATTCTTACTGCAGACAATCCTTTTGCAAAAGAATTTAATCTAATTACCATTATTGCTCTTGAAACTTCAATTGACAAAGGATTTCCTGTACCGCAATTGTGTGCTTTTATATATTTTGTTTGATAATTTTCAAATGCTTCAGGAGTTATTACTGTATCTTTTAAATCTCCACAACCTACATTTGTACCGTAAATTTGTATCTCAGGATGTTCAATAAGTTGTTTTTCGAGGCCTTTACGAGTTTTAATTATATCGTTTTTTATTTTTTCAGGAAAATCAACTTTATATCCATTCTCTGAAATGTTTATAACATCTTCAATGGTTAAATCTTTGCCGTTTAGATAAATAGTTTTATTCATTATTTGTAAAGTTTAGTGTTTAATGTTTAATAATATAACAATTTAGCAATTGAACAATTTATTATTATATTTTTCGATATTTTTCAATTGTTCTTCTGTCTTTTTTAGTTGGTCTGCCTATTCCTTTATCTCTACGTCCTAAACTTGAATAGTTCATTATTTTAAGTTTGTTAATTTCAGATTCGGGAGTAATATCTTCTACATAATCAATAACAAGTCTCGCTGATAATCGTTTGCCTAATAGCTCTTTAACTTTAAACGATTTGATAATCGGATTAAATTTAACATTGACTATCTCACCAATTTTGATTAAACGAGACGATTTCACAGCTATTCCATCAATTAAAACATGTCCTTTTTTACAGGCTTCGGAAGCCGTGCTGCGGGTTTTAAAAATACGAACAGCCCATAACCATTTATCAATTCTTATTTTATCTGAATTTTGCATATCTATAATTAACAAAATTAATCTTTATGAACGAAAATCAAAGTTTATTTATAGAAATATAATAAATTAATCATTTATAACACTTTACAAATCAACACTTTGTGTTTTGTTGTTATTTTATAACAAAATTTCTATAAAAGTTGGAATAATTATTTGAAATATTAATTAAAATAATATGTTTAATAATATAATTGATAAGTTGTGAATCTACCATACTGCTCTTTCGGATTTGCAATCCGAAAGTTTTCTGTTACTTTTGTTTATCTATACTTTCGTATTACAAATCTGAAAGAGCGAGTGTCTGAATAATAATAATTAATAAATTAGTTTTAGTGAAAACATATCACTATTTAAAAAGATTTATATAAATGAGATATTTAGAAAATGTTTTAATATTATTTTTATTATTATTTGTTACACAAGCAGTTTATTCGCAGGATAATAGTCATATTCAGAATAAACAATTATTTAGTTCTGATGATGCTATTGATTATGAAAATTACAATCAGCAATTATTTGCAGATATTTTTTTAGAAAAAATTAATAGTCTGAGAGTAAGAAAAGGCAGTGAAATTTTGTCTGTAAACGATATTTTAATAAATGTGGCACAAGATCAGGCTTCATATATGTCTGACGTTGAACAAGTTTCTCATGATCAAGACAATAAAAATAAAAAAACATATCAGCAGAGGTCAATGTATTATGGCGGTTCTAAAAATATTGATGAGATTGTTATTAAAGTCCCAATACAAAAAGGAAAAATAATTTATAGTTATAAACGAGTTGCTGATGACCTTGTTTTTAAAATATATTCAAACAAAAAGAATTTTAATCTATTAATTAATACAAAATACAATTTTACAGGTATTGGTTCGGCAGTTGACAAAAATGGAAATCAGCTTTATGTCTCAATAATTTTAGGAAATTATAATTCGCTGAATGCCGGAGCAAACAGACGTAGTGAATTAGAAACACCCTTTACAATAAAACAATACGGGTTAAAATCGTATGATAAAAAGCTGTGTAAAAAATGTGATAATTTTAAGAATATTGAAGATTTACAAAAAGGTTTATATGTAAAAGAAAATAAAATGTTTTTTAGATATGATAATTTAAAAGAGCTTAAAAAAATTATAAATCAATCAAAAGATGCACTTGCTGTTGATATTGTTCAAAAAGCACAGTATGTGTGTAATGGCGATAATATTATTGATAATAATTTATTTAATAAAGGGATATTATTAAAAAGAGTTTACAGCAAAAAATTATATAAGAAACCACGAAATATTGGTAATGAAGAAGATAATAATAAGATAGACGTTGAATTAGGAAAAATGCCTAATATCAAAGGTGAATATGAATTAAATTTATTGATAATTAAAGACAACCATGTATGTAAAAATATTCAGCAGTCATATTTAATTTTGTCAGATAGTGCTAAATATAAAAATAATGTTGAACTTCTATCCGATACTATAACAACTGATAATATCTCAAATTATATTCCAACAGCAAGCACTGAAATATTACATTTTAAAATTCCTTTTAAGAAGAATAAATACATCTATAAAAAACAGGATATCGAACCATTTATAAAGTCATTAAATATTCCTGATTTTAATATTGATGAGATTAATTTATATGCATATTCGTCAATTGAAGGTTCGAAACAAGGAAATGTAATCCTTCAGCAAAAACGTGCTAAAAGTATAGTAGATGCTTTAAATAATGAGGGAAGAAATGACATTAAAATAAATATAAAAACAGGAGATAATTGGGAACAATTTAAAACAGACGCAGCAAAAACAAAGTATGATACTCTATCAACAATGACATTGCAAGAAGCAAGAGAGTATATCAAAAACAGAAATCTTGAAGACACACTTGAAAGTATTTTATCACATGAACGTTATGCTAATATTGATATGAAAGTAACTTACAAAATATCAGGCAAAGATGAGCAACAATTTGTTTTATATGAATTTAATCAGGCGGTTAAAAAAGATAGTTTGATAGAAGCTTTGTCAATACAGAAATATATTTTTAAACAGATTTTACAGAATAAATACTCATTAGATGCAATAGATAATCAAACTATTCCTTACACAACAAAAACAGCAGGCTTGTTAATGAATAAATTATGGCTTGAGGTTTATAAAAACAATAAAGATTTAAAAGACTGTAAGTCAGATATTTATAAATTAAATGAATTAAACCCTTCAAATAATTACATTTTTTTTAATAAGACATTTTGCGATATTATGTTTAACAATTTTAATGATGAGAAAAATATTTCTCAAACTCAAAACAGTATCCAAAGATTATATCTTTCAACTTTTTCAAAAGAAACAATTGATGCATTAAATTTAAAATTTCAATTTAAAATTATTAATGATAATTCTGATAAAACAATTATTAATGAGTGTTTAAATAACATTAAAAATATTATTGATATTAAAAATGTGGATATGCAAAATTCATTAACATTAGCATATATATTTATCAATAATAAGGATTATGATTTTGCAATTAAACTTTTAGAGCGTTTTATTTATAAACGGGAAGTAAGTGAAGATTTGTTATTTACTTATATCTCATTATGCAGCCGGTTTAAAGATAAAAACAGCACACGAAGATTTGAAGTTGCATTAAGCAAAGCAAGTAAAATGAATAAACAAAGATATTGTAAGCTGTTTGACGGTTCAAAATTATCGTTCCAAGTATTTGAAAATCCAAAAATAAAACAAAATTATTGCAAAAAATGTGTAATAAGCAACTGATAATTATACTATAAACGGTTATAATTTTAACATATACGAGTCCTATATGAAAACCACCGTTCTTTCGTATTGCAAATCAGAAAGAGACAAGGTTAGGATACCTTGCCAATCAAATCAACCGGTTTAAGTTTGTAACTTAAACCGGTTGAGATTACGTCGCCTGCCTGTGCCTGTCTGCGTGTGGCACGCAGACAAAGACAGGTTATTCCTCCTACTAATGACAGCATTTTTTACTTTTCGGAAAGTACTCAATCATGTCAAAATTTTACGACTAACAGCAAAAAAATTCCTCAATACAATTCATGGGTATTTTTTCGCTTTTTAACATGAGTTAAGTGTTGTCTGTCTAAAAAAAAAAAATCAAACAAAGAATTTATTAATTTTAAGCTCATTTTAAAAAATATTTTTTTGGAGTGGGCTCAATTTTAAATAAATAAATTTTCAATTTGCATATTTTAGGAAAATTATGTTTCTTTAAATTATATTATGAATGTGAGTTTACTCCGAAAAGTTATAAAAATTAAAAAAGTCACCCTGATACACTTCGTTACGGGGCAGGCAGATTATTTATTAAATATTTAATTTTATATGTATTCGTGAGGGTTTTGCCGTTCGCAGATTTTTAATCCGTCAGCTGACGGATTAATGTCTTTTCAAAAAGGACTTATTTATTAAATCTTTTATATAAACAATTAATTAAAAATAATATAGTTATGAAAAAAATATTACTTCCTCTAATTTTTATTGTTACATTATTATTAAGTAATATAACAATTTCTTATGCTCAAATTAGTCACGGAGGAACTCCTTCAAGTTTTACAAAAACTAATGTAATTAATCAGGATTTTAAAAAAACCGGTATAACTAATCAGGGTTTTACAAAACCCGGTATAACCAATCAGAGTTTTAAAAAACCTAATGTAATTAGTCGTGCTTTTAAAAAAAACAATGTAACTAATATAACTAATCAGGGTTTTACAAAAACTAATGTAATTAATCAGGGCAAAACCAAAACAACCGATATTTTTGATGAAAAAATATTGCAAGCTCCTGATTTAAAACCAATTATTCAGGAAGATGAAATAAATGACAGTCTTGGAATGCCATATAGAATGGGTGTCTCTGTCCCTGCAAATTTTGATATGGAAAATTCCGGCACATGGTCTGAACTAAATAATGGTCAAAAAATATGGAGATTAAAAATTACATGTAAAGATGCTCTTGCTCTCGGTGTTTATTATGATAATTTTTATTTACCCCCGGGTTCAAAACTATTTTTATATAATGAAGATAAATCTCAGATTATTGGTGCATTTACCGAAGAAAATAATCCCAAATCAGGTTTATTCGCTACTGAACTAATTTATGGTCAGTCTGTTACTCTTGAATATGTTGCTCCTTTTAAATTTAAAACAAAACCAACAAAAAATTTTAATGTTTTTGAACTTGATAAAAATTCAAACGAAAAACCTGTCATAAGTATTTCTAATATTGCTTATGGATATAGAAGTGTTTATCCTTTAAATGATTTAAAAATTGATGAATCAGATTTTTGTGAAGTTGACATTGCATGTTCTGAAGGTGATAACTGGCGGGACGAGGAAAGAGGTGTAGCAAGAATATTGTTTTTAGATGGTGGCAGTTATTACTGGTGTACCGGTACTCTTGTTAATAATACTTCTCAGGATTTTAATAATTATTTCTTGCTTGCTTTTCACTGTGGAGCTGTTGCTTCTGCAGATGAAAAAAATCAATGGGTTTTTTATTTTAATTATCAAAAAAGTGGCTGCGGTTCAGGAACATACAGTGAAGCAAACACTGTAACAGGTTGCACTATGAAAGCCAGTATGGATATTTCCGGTGGATCTGACGGGCAGCTTCTTGAACTTAGCGGAACACCCGATGATGATGACGCTAACTGGGACCCTTTTTATAATGGCTGGGACCTTACTACTACAGCAGCTACCGGTGGGGTTGGTATTCATCATC
>JAUVJB010000165.1 GCA_030592465.1 Bacteroidota bacterium
AATCTCAATCGTCTGAAATACAGAGACATAGATTGCTTCGTTCCTCGCAATGACGTACTTTTTTACCTTTTTATACTGAACTCATTCATTATTAATAAAAACCTTGTACATCAGATTTTAATGAGTATAAAATTATATAATCAAAAAAAATGTACCTTTAATTCAAATTCGGTAGTAAGACGAAAAGTGTGTTTAATTTGTTACAGGCTTATTTGGATTTTTTAATTTTAGTAGAAAAATCAAAGTTTCTGGAATTAAATGCTAAAATTTCCATATTGTCATTTTGTGCACATTGTTTTTCTAATTCCATTTTGCTTCCTGTTAAATTATTAATAGCTCGCAAGCCTGCCTTTGCTAAATCCCACAGGCTGATATTTTTTGATGCGTTTTCGGGTTTAATTACCTTTTCGGTAAATTTTTGAGCAATTGCCTGAGAAACAGTGTTGTATTGTTGTTCTTGGTATTTTTTTAAACTATATGTCTTTGGACTAACAATAATGTTTTTATCGTAATTGTTGGCAAATTGAATATTACGAAATGTTTGAATTGGCTTAATATTGACTTTTTGCCTACCTGCTCTTACAATTTGTGTCTTTTTACCTATTTGTTTTTCAGCAGAGCCATCACGGTCTTCAACATAAAAATATTTTTCACGGTTCGTTTCTGCGTTTATAATTGCTGCTGAATTAGAAAAAGAAACCCTGTTATCAGCCGAATCTACATTAGACATAACACCATTGTCTCGTTTCAACAAATTTTGATAATAAGAAAAAGCGAAAAAGAACAAAACAACTGCTGCAGCAGCAGACACATAAGAAAAAATTGTTTTAACTTTATTTATTTTTGAAACAAAATGCTTTTTTAACAACATCTTGTCTTCATAAATAATTATTTTGTTTGGCTCTAATATTGTTTTTCTAAATAAATTATATTCTTTTCGGTATTCCGGATTTTGATTTAAAAATTCTTTAAACCTATTTCTCTCAACTTTTGATAAATCATTCTCAATATATGCAATACAAGCTTGCTCAAAATCTTTATTAAAATTAAATCTTTTTAATTCTTGTTTGTTAACAAACTTAACAGATAAATCAGGTTTAAGTATTGTTTTTTTATATAGAATGAAATCTTGTTGTTTGTCAGAATTTTTTTTAAGATAATCATCAAAAAGTTTTTCTTCACTGTTTGACAGATTGCCTTCAATTTTATCTACACAAAATTTATTAAAATTTTCTCCTAAAGTTTCGGGATTGATTAATTGTTTTTTTAAACCCTTTTTGCTTGGAAACTTCACATTATCAGGACATAAGCTAAGATTTTCAAAATCATCAAATTCATTTTTAAGGTCATTATTATCAGACAAAAACACAAACAATTGTTCTACTTGTTCGGAATTAAGATTTCCGTCAAAATAGTCAAGAAAATAACTCTCGTAATTGTTTCTGTTAATGTTCATGTATTTATATTTTATTCGGCTGATATTTATTTATCATAAGTACTCGCGATTAGTCATTAATCGTCATTTGTTTCACCGCCTGCCCCGTAGCGAAGCGTATCGGGGTCATTTGGCTTCGCCGTCATTTGTTGTCATTAAACAAAATTTTTCATAAAAATAAAATATTAAACAACAGCTTCTAAACTGCCAATATAATTTTTTAAAAAAACTCTTGCTCTATAAATATACACTTTTACCTGCGACTCGTTTAAATTAGTAATCTCGGCAATTTCTTTATATGAATAACCTTCGTAATCGCGTAATAAAACTACAGAACGTTGAATCTCGGGCAACTTGCTTACAGCTTCGTCTAAAATTTCACTCAAATCGGAATATTGCTCAGAGTGAGAATAAAGATCAGGGTTAACACACTCAAAATCTGCTTGTTTTTTTTCTTTTCGAATCAAATCAATCATTGTGTGATAAGCTGTTGTAAAAATATACGACTTAACTTTTAAAAACGTAACCTTTTCGGCATTTATCCACAATTTCTCATACGTATCCTGAATAATATCTTTAGCTTTATCGTCGTCTCTAATATTATTAAGAATAAAACGATAGACATTATCAGAAAAAAGGTCAACACTCTTATTATATTCGTCAACAGTCATAAAATGTACAAAATTCAATATTACAACGTATAAACACGTTAAAAAGTTACAAAAGAATATTTTTTTTTGTTCTTTTGTAAAATGAATTTATAAAGATAAGGAATTATTTGCTTAATAATCAGATTGATTTCTTTACACATCTAAATTTTTTCCTCGTAATGTTCGTTTATTGCATTTTTATAATTTCAATAAAAAAACTACTTTTGAATATTATACTGTATAAAAAATTTTGCGACTTAGCATCTTTGCGTGAAATTAAAAAATTATAGTTGCTTAGTTATGAATTAACCACAAAAAAGTAAACACATGAAAAAATTTATCCTTTTAAACTTATTGTTATTATTTGTTATTGTTTCTTGCCAAAACAATACTAATGTAACAAACAGCCAAACACAAGCAGATACAACAAACGAACATCTTTTAATGTCAACAGTTTGGTATCAAAAATCGGCAGAGATGCGTGCGATTTATTATCAATCGTATAATTTAGCAAAGATGATTATTGATGAAAGAATTACAACTCTTGACAAAAACCAAAAAAAAGCTGTAATACTTGATATTGACGAAACTGTATTAGACAACAGCCCTTTTGAGGCAAAATGTATTGAAACAGACAAAAGTTACAGTAAAAAAACATGGAATGAATGGACTCAATTATCACAAGCAATGGCTTTGCCCGGTGCTGTTGATTTTACAAATTATGCAAAAAACAAAGGTGTTGATGTGTTTTATATTTCAAACCGTTCAGAAACACAGTTAGCAGTAACAATGAAAAACATGAAAGAATTGAACTTTCCTTGTGTTGATTCTGCACATTTTATGTTAAAAACATCTGTATCAAGTAAAAAACAAAGAAGAGCAATGGTGGCAAAAGACTATAACATATTGCTTCTAATTGGGGATAATTTAAACGATTATTCTGAAATTTATGAAAAACGCAACCAAAATCTTGCCTTTGATATTGTTGATAAAAATAAAGCTGACTTTGGAACTAAGTTTATAATTCTTCCAAACCCAATGTATGGTGAATGGGAAAACGCCATTTATGGAAACACACACAAAATTTCGAAAGAATTAAAAAATAAAAAACTGAAAGATTGTTTACGTAGTTATTAACCGAAAAAAATGACTGTATTTTTCTGACAGTTTGTTTCTATATCTTATTGTTTTTTACGTTTTTATCGAAAATTTAGAATTACTGAAAATTTGGGATCCTTTCTTTACCCCAATTTATCGTGACGCTTCGTATAAATTGGGATTTTTTGCGAACACTCTCGGTTCTACTTTTACATTACTTTTCCATATTCTATTATGTATTTCCTTAATTCTGCAGTAGAAAGCTTAAGCGTTTGATAGTCAGGGCTTGACTTAAATTGTTCATTATAACTTAAATAGTTGATATTTAAGCAGTCAAACCCTGACTTGCGGATTTTCGGTATTTATAAAATTCGTCTCACTTTTTTATGAGTTGCATTTGCTCAACATAGTCAATAGAGCGAATTAAATTTTAGACCACCAAAAAAAACACAAAAAAAATTTGATAAAAAAATAAAACATTCTTACCTTTGAATAATCGTTCAATCAAAACTTTTGTTATGTGTCCACGAAGCAAAGAACAATACAAAGAAATACGGAAAATTAAACAGGATTTAATATCAAAAACAGCTCTCGAACTTTTTGCAGAAAACGGTTTTCACCATACTACAATTAATTCGATTGCACAAAAAACCGGCATCTCAAATGGGTTGCTTTATAATTATTTTGAAAGCAAAGAGGATTTGTTAAAAAAAATTGTATCAAAGGGAATAAACGAAATAATAACATCTTTTGACAATAACAAAAACGACATACTTACAAAAGATGAATTTATTCATTATATTAAAGAAAACTTTAATATAATTAAAAACAACTTAAAATTCTGGAAACTATACATTGCGATAATTATTCAGCCGCCGGTACTTAAAATAGTAAAAAACGAAATTTTAAATTTCTCTGCTCCCGGTTTAAAAAAATTAGAGAATTATTTTACCGCACAAGGAGTTAAAAACCCTGTTGCAGAAACTAAATTATTTTCATCAATTATGGATGGTGTTCAAATAAATTATGTTATTGACTCTGAAAATTTCCCGCTTGAAGATGTTATAAATTTAATTATTCTGAAATTTTGCTGTTAATATTTAAACCTTAAATAAAATAATAAATATGAAACATAAATAGTGCTTGAACGAAAACTCTGTAATGTGTACTATACTTAAAATAGATGAAAATTTACTCTTTGAATGAATCAAATTGTTAAATGTTTAGATTGTTAAATTGTCCGCCAGCTGGCGGATTGCCCTTATATCTTAACATTAACAATCCGCCGGCAGTCGGACATTTTAACAATATCTTTACCCTGTGAAATAAGTCGTATCGCAATAAAATTCTATATTTTAGAATTATTATTCAGACACTAAATAATAGATAAATTTTGACATATAAAATAGGCAAGACATGCCTTGTCTCTACAAAAGAATAAAGTAAAACAATTAAATTTTTATTATGAAAAATAGCACACTAGTAGTAAACGGCTTAAATAAAATTGCCAACCAAAAACAACTTCGAAAAATCCTGACAAAACAGTTAGATAAATATATTTATAAAAAAAACATAACAGACGACACAAAAAATTTAAAAAAGGTACAATTAAAAAAATACGAATTTTTGTCGGCTATGTTATTTTCGTTTGTTAAAAATATTGATAAAGGTTATATATCAAAAAATGTTATAAAAAAACTTATTGAAGTTTTAATTGTAAATACTTTTTATAACGATGACGATGAGAAATATGTTAACATTACCGATGCTTTTGAAAAAAAATATGGACAATCCCCGCCAAGTTTTATTGTTTTATCACCAACACAACGATGCAACTTAAAATGTATAGGATGCTATGCTTCGGCAAATGCAGAAACAACACCAACATTACCATACGATATTGTTGATAGAATTGTTAAAGAAAATCGCGACATTTACGGAAGCCATTTTGTTACGGTAAGTGGAGGAGAACCTTTTATGTATAAAAGCGATGGAAAAACATTGCTTGATATTTTTGAAAAATATAATGATGTGTTCTTTTTAGTTTACACTAACGGAACATTAATAAACAAAGAAATCGCAAAAAAACTTGCCGAATTAGGTAACGTAACCCCTGCAATTTCTGTTGAAGGTTATGAAAAAGAAACTGACGAAAGAAGGGGCAAAGGAGTATATAAAAAAATTCTACAAGCATTTGAAAACTTAAAAGAAGTAGGAGTTCCTTTTGGTTTATCTGTTACAGCAACAAATAAAAACATTGATATATTACTTACTGATGAATTTTATGATTTATATTTTGATAAACTTGGAGCTACCTACATGTGGCAATTCCAACTTATGCCTATTGGAAGAGGTAAAGACACTTTTGACTTAATGGTAAAACCCGAAGACAGAGTAAAACTTTACAGAAAATGGGAATATATTTTATCAGAAAAAAAATATCTGTTAGCTGATTTCTGGAACAGCGGTATTTTAGTAAACGGATGTATTGCCTATGGCAGACCAACCGGTGGTTTTATCTATATTGACTGGAATGGTAATATTATGCCTTGTGTGTTTGTTCCATATTCTGTTGATAATGTTTATGATCTGTATAAAAATGACAAAACCATTGCTGATGCTCTATTTTCTGATTTTATGAAAAACGGCAGAAAGTGGCAAAAAGATTATGGAGTATCACACCCAAGAACGCCAGACAATTGGTTAATGCCTTGCTCTATTAGAGACCATTATGAAAACTTTAAAAAATCAATTCTCCCAAGTAATGCTACACCTGAAAATAAAGAGGCTGCTGAAATTATGGACGATAAAGAATACTATGAAGCATTAAAAAAATATGATGATGAATTAAAAACATTTACTGCTAAAATTTGGGATGAAGAATACATTAAATTTAATTAATTAGAAAATCTATTCTTATTCACATTACAAAAACATAATAATAATTAGGGAAATATGTCGGGGTTTGCTTTCAGATAGCTTACTCCGGTCGTTTTCCAATTCGCAGTCTTATATCCTCACCCTGCCTGTCCCGATAAAGTGTATTCAACACAGGATAATAAAAAAAATTAATTTGTCATATAAATTTTAAACATTATCAAAATAAAACCCGCTCTTTCGAATTTGTAATCAGAACGTTCTGTTTACTTAATGCCTGACCAAGGTTTAGACCTAACAGATACTGTGATTAAATCCAAATCTATTTTTACTTTTTTTATATACTTTTCTTTTTTACCACAAGGCACACAAAAATTCTCACTAAGTTCACTATGAATTTGTGCCCTTTGTGAGTTCTTGGTACTCTTCGTGGTTATTGCTTTTTTTACCACAAAAAATATTTTTAAACTCGCATTAAATAACTACTGCTCCAGAAATTTCGGGATTCGTGTTTTTGATATATTTGATTAATATACAGTACTTAAAACTAAAATTTACTAAAATGAATTACCCTTAGAAAATCGCTGAATGTTCGGGATTAATTATCAGTCCCGAGTACTCAGCGATTTTCTATCTATAAATTAATTTATGATAATATTTTCTATTTTATTGATATACTGTATTTTAATTATGTAAAAACTATAATAATATGTGGCGGAATAATAAGGTAATAAGGTTTTTTGTAA
>JAUVJB010000204.1 GCA_030592465.1 Bacteroidota bacterium
AGCCGTGATGAATTAAATGAGTTTTTTCAGGATTAACATTCTCGTATTTTTGCAATACATTTTCAACATTTTTTGAAATTGCTACAATATCGGTTGCTAACCAATTAACAAACTTGTCCCATTTAACTGCTTTAGGGTAATATTTAAGATTAAAAGTTGAATGGTGACGTGTATATACTCTTTTTTTTATTCTGAGCATTTTAGCAGCTGATAATCCCAAAAAATTAGCATCTCTTAAATGGGCATGAACAATATCTGGCTTAATTTTTAACAACAACCATAAAAGTTTAATAAAAACAAACGGGTAATTCTTTTTCCCGTAAAATTTGATTGTAAATACAGGAATGTTATTAATTTTTAAATAATTTTCAAGTTCTGATTTTCCCGAATTTAAAAGTATAAAAGACAAGTCGAATTTTTCTTTATCAAGATATTCGGCAATCCACTCAAAAGCAAGGGCTTTGTCTATATTTGAGATTAAATATGTTATTTTTGTTTTCAATTTTTATTCTTTTTTTCACCGCTGAGACGCAGAGTTTCTGTTTTGTTTTTCACCGCAGAGACGCTGAGACGCAGAGTTTTTATTTGTTTTTTTCCTTTGCGACTTTGCGGTTCTTTTTTTTCTTTTCACCGCTGAGGCGCTGAGACGCAGAGTTTTTAGCTTTTCTTTCTTTGCGTCTTTGCGGTTTATGTTTTTTTCTTACCTCTACGACTTCATTTTGTACATTTTTTAGAATCCATTTACAAATCGTTTAAATCCTTGTTTTAATAACGAAACATTAAAATTAATTAAAAAACCCAACTTTTTATCTGTTAATTTAAGATAAGAGATAATTTGAGCTTCGTGTACAGGTAATACTACATTAACCGCTTTTATTTCTATTATAATCTCTTTTGCAACCAATAAATCAATCCTATATTCTTTTCCCAAATCATATCCTTTATAAAAAAGAGGTACAGGCACCTGACTTTCAACAAAAATATTTCTTAATTGTAACTCTTTTTTTAACGACAGTTCATAAACCATTTCTAATAAGCCGGGACCCATTTCTTTATGAACAGTGATTGAAGCGTCTAATATTTGTTTTGATATTTCATTGTATTTTTCTTTTTTCATAATTATTTTTTTTTAACCGCAGAGACGCAGAGACGCTGAGATTTTATTTGTTTTTTCTTTGCGTCTTTGCGACTTTGCGGTTCATTATTTTTTTTTACCGCAGAGGCGCTGAGACGCAGAGTTTTTTATCGTTTTTTTCCTTTGCATCTTAGCGACTTTGCGGTTCATTTTTCTCTTTTTACCCCCGAGATTTAATGTTAATAAATAAAACCAAATAGCCACAATGGAATATTATTTAACACACCTAATTCGATATCGTAATTTTTTTGCTGTTCCGCAAAGCATATTGGCAAATAAATTGCTATTTTCAAAAGTATGTCGGATGTTATATGTCATTTTTTAAAAAATCGTTTTATCAATATTTGAAATTATGTAAGTTACTTTTGTTTTTAAATTTCTTTATTTAAAAAATCTGTTAAATTATAAACCCAAACATTATTTTTCAAAGGAAAGGTTTGTTTTACAGGAGCAATAACATAGGCTTCAGTAGCATTAATGTCTTTTAAAGCAATCCAAAACCCGTTTGTTACTCTTGGTGTTATGGATGATTTTATTTCTATTGCAATAACTTTATTTGCTTTAGTTAATATTAAATCTATCTCAACACCCTTTGCTGTTCTATAATATGAATAATTCCAATTTTTATACTTATTTATAATGTTTTCTATTACGGTAATCTCCCACGAACTACCATAAATAGGGTGTTTATATAATTCATCATAACTATCAATATTTAATAGTGCATGTAAAATTCCGGTATCTCTTAGATATACCTTAGGTGATTTTATAAGACGCTTTTTAATATTTACATAGTATGGTTGTATAATTCGTAACATGAATGTATTTTGTAAAATATCAATATAATATTTAATAGTGGTATGACTTAAGCCCATTGAATTACCAAGTTGAGAGTAGTTTATAATTTGACCATTTATATGAGCCAACATTGTCCATAATCTTCTAAGTGTTTCGGGAGGTATATTAAATCCGAAATTTCTTAAATCTCTCTCCAGAAATGTTTTTATATAATTTTGTAGCCATTTAAAAGCAAATTTATCATTTTTTGCTAAAATACTTAAAGGAAGCCCACCTCTTAATCTATATGTATTAAACTCAACCAAGTTATTAATTTCTAAAAAAAGAAAAGGAGAAAGCTCATAATAAAATATTCTTCCTGCTAAGGTTTCTGATGTTTGACGTAACAAATCGGGAGATGAAGAACCTAATATAATGAACTTTGTTTCAGGATTATTATCAACAAAGCTTCTTATTTCAGGAAATATATTAGGCATAAGTTGAATTTCATCAATACAAATAGTTTTATCTTTATGTAATTCGAAAAAACTCTCGGGTTGTTCAAGCATTTGCTTATCTGATGACTTTTCTAAATCTATTACAATACTTTTATTTATTTCAGATAACAATTTCTTAACCATAGTAGATTTCCCTACTTGTCTTGCCCCAATTATAGCAGTTACAGGAATTTTATCAATGTAATTATTAATCTCTTTTAACAAGTCTCTTTCTACATACATTTTGTAAAAGTAAACATTAAGTGTGTAAATTGCAAATTTAACTTTCAATTTGCACCAATAATTATTTTCAGTATTATATAGTGTATACACGAAAACGCCCATATTGTCATTTCGACTAAAAGGAGAAATCTCATAACATAGTGTATATAAGTTGAATGGGATTTCTCACTTCGTTCGAAATGACAGCACAACTAAAATTTTACGGGTTTTCTTTCTGACACTATATATGTTGTTTTGGTTTTATTTTTTTTATTCTGTAAAAATTTTATTCAACAAATACGATTGTATATATTTTATATTATTATGTTTTTGATTTAAAGTTAAATTTACAACATACGATTCGGCAATATTTTCAGACAGATTAAAAGATAACAATGCTTTTAAAAACAAAGGTTTGTTTAAATTCTTATATTTTGCTTCTATTGAAATGTTTTTCATCATATCATTAATTACAAAATCCACTTCGGCGCCATCTCTTGTTCTGTAAAAGTTTATTTTATAATAAGATAAAGTATGCTTAAAGATTTCTAAAAATATAAAATTTTCAAATAACGCTCCATTATCAATACGAATATCCAAACTATTAAAGTTGTTTATTATAATATTTCTTAATCCTAAATCCATAAAAAATATCTTTTTCCTTTTTTTTATAGCTTTCCGTTGATTGTTTTCAAAAGGTTCAACCAATTTTATAATAAACATTTGTTCTAATATATATATATATTCTTCGCATTTATTATAGGAAAGACTTGTAACCCTTGAAAGTTCATTAACATTAATTAGGTTTGATATTTGCAATGCTAAAAATTGTAATAATTTATTAAAGCCGACACTATCTTTATTACGGACATAACTTTTAACATCTCGCAATAAATAAGTTCTGTAAATATCATTAAGTATTTGTATTTTTTCTATAGGGTCAGATTCTAATGCTACTCGTGGCATTCCTCCATATACCAAGTTATTGTTTAATATCAATTTAATTTGTGGCGATACAATATCATCATTAGTATTAACAGAGTATTTTTCATACTCATTGAATAATTCTTTATTATTAAACAAAACACTTTCGCTAAACGATAATGAATTAACACTCAGCATTCTCACCCTGCCGGCAAGTGATTCTTCTACTGTTTGAACAATATCCAAACTTGAACTTCCACTACATAAAATTTTGAGCTTTTTATTACTATCTATTAAAATTTTGAGTTTGGTAGATATTTTATCAATAAATTGAAATTCATCAATAATTAATAAACCTTCTAAATCTTTGTTAATTTTAATTTTTAAAAACTCAACAACATTTGGAATACTTGAAAAAAGATTGTTGGTTTCTACTGTTTCTCCATCTAACTTGAAAGTATCCATATCTAACAACAAACTCTCAATCAGCGAGGTTTTCCCTGTTTGTCTTGCCCCTATTAATATGGTTATGGGAACTTTACTAATAGAGTTTTTAATTCTTGATAGATGTTTTTCTCTATGTATTAACATTAATTTTTTTATTCAAATCTACGACTTATTTTTTACATATACAAAAATAGTCGCTACTATTTTTTATGATGCGGCAAATATGTTGCTGTGTTTTTGTCGTTTTTTTCCTTTGCATCTTAGCGACCTTGCTGTTCATTTTTCCTTTTCACCGCTGAGACGCAGAGACGCTGAGGTTTTGTTGTTTTGGTTTTTAATTTTTTATTTATTCCAATATATTTATTTTGTATAAAGACAAATAATATCATAATGGCAATTTTCAAAATCATCTGATACTTTTACTTGCATTAGGGTTTCTGCATTAACGATATTGTAGTTTTTATTTTCAAGAAATGATATTATTTCTTTTGCAGAAAATCCTTGTTCTTTTAAATTATTATTGTCTAATTCAACAAACAATTTCGGTTTAAACCTATTAATACTATTCTTTCCTCCTAATAATACATTCATTTCAAATCCTTCCACATCAATTTTTATTAAATCAATATTTTTTATATTTTTTTCTTTAACATACTCGTCTATTGTAATAATATCAATATAAGAACCTTTAATGTTGTTTGCAACAGGAACAATTTTATTCATACCCAAATTATTTTCGTCAATAATAGATAAAAAATATTTCCCCGAAATATTTCCCATGCCTTTATTAATTATTGTTATGTTACAAAAATTATTTACAAGCAAATTGCTTTGAAATCTTTTAAAATTTATTTTGTCGGGCTCAAAAGCAAAGATTTTGCCATCTTTGCCAACCCGAATAGAAGCATTCATGCTAACATCTCCCACATTTGCCCCAATATCAAAAATAGTATTCCCTTTTTTAATTAATCTTAAAAGTTTTTGTCTTGAATTTTCTATAAATCCGTAATAAACGTACCAATCAACAATGTCACTAATATCTAAATTGTAATTTATATTATTTCTATTAACTTTACGACAGGTTGGTTTAGAATATTGATAGTGATTTGGTGGAATTTTAGTTATAATGCTGCCAAATTTTTTTCCTATAGTATATTTTACAAGAATTTTTTCAAAAATTGATAGTTTAAAAACTAAACGTATTAAATTAAATATTTTTGTTTTCAATATTATATATGTTAGTTCAAGTTTCAAAATCTATTAAATAACTGTATTAATGTAAATTTTACCCAAGCCTGTTACAACAATATCATATATTTTATATCGAATATATTTTGGCAGGAGCGTATAAATATTAAATTTATCAATTAAGTAAACATTAAATTTATTGGCAAAAACTACAAAAAGTATGTTTTTTAATAAATTAAGTTTAATTATAGCATTTCGTTTGTATTTATTTGAATATAATTGTGGTTTTAATGTTTCTAAAGTTTTATGAGCCTGTAAATATTGCCGCTGTCTTAATATATATTTTTTACAAGTAACATAATCGTTATGATATGCAATATTTTCAGGGTCAAAATATATATCAATACCTTGTTCAAGTGCCCTTACACTTAAATCCCAATCTTCTGCATCGGTTAATCTTTCATCAAACCCACC
>JAUVJB010000236.1 GCA_030592465.1 Bacteroidota bacterium
ATGACCATTTACAGTATATTATTCTATCCAACCTTTATGTTTAAAATTACAATTTTTATAAGAATCCTCAACTTTAATAAATGTTGATTTTTGTTTTTTGTCAATCCAAGAACCAATAAACTCTTGTTTTTTCTTTTCTAAGGCAGAGTCTTGTATTTTTTGATAATCATCATCCATATTTGCTGTATGTGGTTTGGTTTTTGATTTTAAACGAACAATTTTATATACAAGTTTTCCTTTACTGTCAGCAGATTCAAAAGGTTTTGAAATTTCGCCGACTTTAATATTCTTAATTGCGTATGATGTTGCGGCATCAACTTGATCTAATTCAAACTTTGTAGCATTTGTCTGGGGATTAACAATAACTCCGGCATTAAATACAGTTTCTTTATCGTCAGAAAATTTCAATACTGCATTTTTTAAATTAATAGAATCGTTACGTATCAACGTTGCTACACTATCAAGGAAATGTCTTGCATTTATCTTTTCATAAGATGAAATTTTTGGTTTAAGTAAAATATGTCGAACATTAATTCTCTCACCTCTTCTTTCAATAAGTTGAATAATATGGTACCCATATTCAGTTTTAACAATTCGAGATACTTCTCCTTCTTTTAAATTAAAAGCAACTGCAGCAAATTCAGGCACAAGGTCACCACGACCAACAAAACCTAATTCACCACCATTCTTTGCAGAACCAGGGTCCTCGGAATATAAGACTGATAGAGTTGCAAAATTATTTTCATTATTAACTCTTTCTTTAAATTTACGAAGCTGTTCTTTTACTCTTAAAATCTCAGTATCTTCAACTTTAGGATATTTACATAGTTGTTGAATTTCAACCTCTGTCTTTATATAAGGTAAACTATCTTTTGGAAGTTGTTTAAAAAAACTTCTAACTTCAGACGGAGTAATTTTTAAGTCCTTAGTAATTTCTTGTCTCATTTTTTGAGTTATAAGCTGATCTTTAATAACCTTAGCGAATTCTGCTTTTATCTCAATTAATGATTTACCATAAAATTCTTCAAATTTTTCTTGCGAACCAATTTGACTAATAAAATACTGTATTCTTCTATCAAGGTCTGATTTAACTTCAGCATCGGATACTTCAATACTATCGAGAACTGCTTGATTTAACAATAATTTTTGGAACAATATATCTTCAAACACCTCACATTTAATATCATCTGATGAATAGTAACCTTGCGATTGGAGTTGTAAACGTTGATTCTCTATATCAGATTCTAAAATAATGTTTTTACCTACTACTGCAATTATTTGGTCAACCACTTTAGTTTGAGCAAAATTATTACTATAAATTGTAATAAATATGAATAAAGTGAAAATTTTACCTGTTATATTTCGCATTGTTTTAAATTTTTCTAATAATTAATAGTAATTCGTTTTTGATTTAAAGCATCTTCATACACATTATTTTCTAATTCATTAATAAAATGATGTTTCCTTTTGTTAAGGATGATGTTTTTTATATCATTCTTAACATAAACTAATGGAGGTGTGTCGTTAACCAATTTGTATTTTTTTATATTAATAAAGTATTGATATAACGAATCTCTTACTTCAATTAATTTATGTGTTCGAAGATAATGATTAGGATTAGTAATTTTTACCGGGACTTCGTTAAATATTGAATTAAAATAATGCCAAGAATCATCAATAATAAATTTTGAAGCATTTTGATAGCAATAATCTTCAATGCTGTTAATATTTTCCTCATTTGGTGATCGATACCATTTCCTAATATTAAACGCATCGTATGCAGATACAGGAACTTTAACATAAATTATTTTAACTATATTGTTCCTCAACTTAAATTCACCTGCATGTTCTTCGTAATACGTATTTATTTCATCATCTGAAACAATGGTATCCATTTTTTGATTTATTAATTGCTGTTCATATTTATAAACTAAAAGAGTCGTTCTATAATCATCAAGCAACTTGCTAAGATCCTTTTGCTCATCGTTAAGATTTAATTCTGCTTTTTGTAATAACAATTGTTTTATAATCCAGTTATCAACATAATTTTTAACAAATTCAACACTATCTTTCATTGATGAATTTTTGGGTATAACTTCATTTAATTCAGCTAAATAAAGATTCTTTTCAAACACACTGGCAACAGGTTCCTCGCTATTGGTATTTTTATACCTTGAGCATGAAAAAAATAATGAACTTATAACTATTAGTAAAAATATTTTCATCTATTTATTTTTTTTGTAATTAGTTGATATTTAATTAATTATTAATTGTTAATTTCTAATTTACCCCGTTAGATATTTAGATTGAAGCAATCTGTCAACTGACGGATCAAATTTTATTATCTAACGGGGTAAAAGTTTCCAATTTCTAATTCTTAATTCCTACTTTCCTTATATAATCATTCGGGTTATGTGTCAAAATTAAATCTAAAATATTATTTTATTGAATATAATACTTCTCTATTAACAATTATTTTATATTTTTTTCTTATACTTTCGACCCATTGCTTTTCGAGAAAAGTTTGATAATCAGCCGTAATCAAACCTTTTGCTTCATTTAAAGTTTTTGGTACAGGTTCAAATTTTTGTCCATGTACTGCAATAAATTCCTTGTCATTTTCTTTATAACTACCTGTATTCCAAACATAATGGTCAATAATTTGATTTTCGTCTTTTGAAAAAATTCCATTTACAATTTTAAGGTTACCATTATCTTTCTTATTATATTTTTCAAGTAACATTTTATTATTTATCGTTTTTTCCGATTTTAAATATTTTTGAACTTTCTTTTTTATTTTATCATTAGCACAATAATAAATATCCGCCTGATATCTTTCTCCCCACATATAATTATTTTTATGCTCTTGATAAAAATTTTCTAAGCCCATAGTATCTTGCACAGCTTTTGACCAAACCAACTTATCGGTAAGTTCAAAAAGTAAAATACCATCATGATATTCTCTCATTAAATATTTAAAATCAGGATGCTTCTCTTCAAGATGATTTTTTTCATATTCAATAACTTGCTTATTTGCATATCTATTATACATTTCGTTTACATATCCCTGAATAGAAAGAGGGTTACGCTGTATTTGAAATTTAGAAATAAATTTTGCAAAATCCTGTTGATTAAAGGCAGTATCACCCAAAGTAAAAAGAATTTTGTTCAATTTGCCGGCTTTGAGAACATCCCAATGTGCATCAAAAATTGATTTATCAACAACACTATAGAAATCAGATAATCGTTTATTATTTAATTTATAGTTATATTCTTTCTTCAATTTGCTAATTACAGCATTTCTACTTTTAAAAGCACGAGCATCTCGTGATATTTTGTTTTTCAACATTGGCTTTAATTCATCAAAAGAAGCATTTTCTTTTTTCTCAATAAGCTTAATAATATGCCAACCAAAAGCAGTACGAACAGGTTCAGAAATGTCTCCAATATTTTTCAGGATAAATGCTGCTTTCTCAAACTCAGGGACCATTTTACCTATGCCAAAATAAGGTAATTCACCATTATTTTTTGCTGATGCTTTATCGTCAGAATTTTCATTAACTAATTTCACAAAATTTACACCTGCTTTAAGGCTATCACCAATAGCAAAAATTTTTTGCTTTGCATTTATTTTAACATCTTGTTTTGCATCTCTTGGTACAGCAATCATAATATGAGCAACTTTTACTTGTCCTAAATCAGGTTTTTTATCAATAACTTTTATAATATGATACCCGAAACGTGTTCGAACAGGCATTGATATTTTCCCAACTTGTGTTTTGTACGCAGCCGATTCAAAAGGATAAACCATTTGAAATGCAGTAAAATAACCTAAATTGCCTTCATTAATTTTTACAGAAGGGTCTTCAGAGGATGCTAAAGCTACTTTTCCAAAATCGTCTCCTTTTAATAGTTTTGTTCGTATTTTAATAGCTTTATTATAAGCAATTAAAGTATCTTTTGATAATGCTTCTTGATTAACTTTTATTAATATATGAGCTACTCTAACATTTGTTTTTGTACGCTCAAAAGCTTCTTTTAATAATTGATCTTCAACATTTTTATCTGTTAAATAAGGTTTTGCAAGTTGTCTGCGATAACCGTTCAATTCAGTTTTAAAACTTTGTACAGTATCAAGTCCGGCTTTTTCAGCTTCAAAAACTTTTAACTTAAAATTAATAAATAAATCAAGGTATTCGTCTAATGATTTTTTATCAACTGTATCTGTTTTTTTATTATTATTCTTCCGATATATTCTTTCAAACTCAGCTTTTGTGATATTATGATTATCAATAGTTAATAAAATATCATTATTATCCTGTGCAGATAAAAATTGAGTTATAAATAAAGTTAAAATGATAATAATTAGATGTCTTTTCATGTGTTTATGTTTTATATTCAGTTAATAATTAGATACTTATCCCGAATACTCGGGATTAGTCATTGATTGTTATTTGTTGTCATTAATAGTCATTGATTGTCATTAATAGTCATTGATTGTCATTAATAGTCATTGATTGTCATTAATAGTCATTGATTGTCATTTAGCCTGCCCCGTAAC
>JAUVJB010000020.1 GCA_030592465.1 Bacteroidota bacterium
ACAAAGATTAATAACAATATTGAAAATACTCTTAAGAAATTTTGAAATCCTTTACCAAGATATTTACCAACAACTTCAGAAATACTTGCACCATCGTTTCTAACCGACAACATGCCTGAAAAATAATCGTGAACGGAACCCATAAAAATACAGCCTAATACAATCCATATATAGGATACCGGACCATACATAGCACCGAGAATCGCACCAAAAATTGGACCTAATCCTGCTATGTTTAAAAATTCTATCATGTACATTTTCCAAACCGGCATAGGAATATAATCAACGCCATCGGCAATACGTACAGCAGGGGTTTTTATGTTATCATCAGCCCCAAAATATTTTTCAACAAATTTACCGTAAATTAAATATCCTAAGATTAAGGCTAAAATTGAAATTATAAATGTGAACATAATTTATTTAATTTTTAATATTTTTTACAAACTTAGGTATAAATTATACTCGTTGTTATTAAGAAGCTTATTTTTAATAACAGTTATTTGGTAAAAAAAAAATTAATAAAAAAGACCACAAAAATTTTTAGAACTTTTGTGGTCTTTAAACGTATGTTTTATATATTAAATAAGGGTGTGTCTTAACTACAAGCAGATTAGCAATTAAATTAAAAGGGATTAAACCCTAAACACACCCTATTTTTTAATTAAAATTTTAAAGTTAAACCTGCTAAGAAATTAATTCCGGCTTGAGGGAAATACCCATCCATAACTCTATGCTCATTTTCATAAGTATATTGATAAACCCAAGCATTTGTTTCATACTCTTGGTTAAAAATATTTTTTATCATTAATGATAAGTTAATTTCTTTAACAAGCTTTGTTTTAAATTTATAATCAATGTTAATATTATTAATAAAATAGGCATCCAGTTTTCTTTCGTTGTTTGCTGTGTTGTCAATATATTGTTTATCAACATAGTTTGAGATTAGCTTAATAGAAAATCTATTTTTAATATTATATTTGATTATACTATTAGCAATAATATTTGGTGAAAAAGCAAGGTCTGTTTCGTTGAGATTATTTACGTCTTGTCCCCAAGTATCCCAATTGTCAACATATTGAGTAAAATTTTTAATTTTATTTTTACTAAAAGTTGCATTCATATCCCATTTTAAATTATCATTAAATTTTATTCCTGCAGATAATTCCATGCCGGTACGATAGCTTTTGTCAACATTAGTCATAATAGCAGAACCAACATCATTAATCTCGCCTGTTAATACTAACTGATTTTTATAATCCATAAAAAATAAATTTGCATTCAACACTATTTTTGGTGTATTAAAAGTGTAACCAAATTCTTAGTCTCTCATAACTTCGTCGGTTGGCATTGGTTTTGTTGGGTCGGCATCGGTATAATTATGACGGTTTGGTTCGCGATGAGCTACGCCAAATGAGAAATAAGTGTTTTGCTTGTCGTTAATAGTATAATATATTCCTGTTTTAGGATTTATAAAATTGAATTTATGATTTTGACTAATATCTCGAAAATCATCATCAATACCGGTAATTGTATAATCTATTTTTCGAAATTGAATATCGCCGTAAATGTTTAATTTGTTAGAGATTTGATAGTTAATTTTAGTATATATGTTAAAATCATTTTTATTCCCTGTATTTTTATACCACTCATAATCTTTATCAGCGTTATTAGCAGCAAATTGTGCCCAAATAATTTTGCCAAAATGGTCACCTTGGTAAATATTATAAGCTCCACCTATTGATGCATTAATTTTTTCTAATTTATAATTCATTGAATAAGTTATGCCGTAAAAATCATTATCCATCAATTTTCTGGCAATTAAATCAGTGCGTGTGATGGTGTCATTATTATAAATAGCATTTTCGAGACCATATTTACTAAATTTTTTGTTGTATTTATAGCTTTCATAATAACCATATCCTTTTGTATAATGTAATGCTGCATTAATATTCAAAAAATTACTTAATTCGTGTGAATAAAATAATTGATAATGATCTTGCTGGTAGTTATCTGTCTGATTATCATAGATATAGCGATTAAAGGTGCGACTGTTTGAATTATACAAATTTTCTTTTTCTGCATCAGACCAACCGTCATCATTAACAAGTTGTGCCATACCCAATGAATCGTTGTCTAATCTGCATTTAGGAACACCATTCCATGCCTGTCCGGTTTTTTCTATACCTGAGAAAATGTTCAGTTTCACAATATCATGTTCATTATAATATCCGCCTGAAACGAAAAATGATTTCAAATTTGATGATGAACGGTCGATATAACCTTGCGATTCAATTTTTGAAAGACGTGCATCAAAAGTAAATTTATCATTAATTAAACCTGAACCTACTCTAACACTGCTTTTCAATGTTTGAAACGAACCGGCTGAATTACTTATTTCTGCGTAAGCTTTTGGCTTTAGAGTTAAGGTTTGCATATTAATAGTAGCGCCAAAAGCACCTGCACCGTTGGTTGATGTGCCAACGCCCCGTTGAATTTGAACATTGTTAATTGAAGAAGCAAGGTCGGGAAAATCTACCCAGAAAACGCCATGAGATTCAGGGTCATTTAAAGGAATCCCATTTAAGGTAACGTTTATTCTGTTAGCATCAGTGCCACGAATACGAAAACTCGTGTATCCAATACCGGCACCTGCATCTGAAGAGGTAACAACCGATGGTGTTATGCTCAGTAAGTAAGGAATGTCTTGTCCTAAATTATTATCATCAATGTTTTTTTTGTTTAAATTAACATACGTGGCAGGAGTTTTTTCTCCGGCTCTTGTTGCCGAAACCATAATTTCGTCAGACATAATGCTTGAACGTAATAATTTAAAATTAATATTCAAATCTTTACCCAAAATAATTTGTTTTGAAGATTTTATGTATCCGATATATGATACAACTATGGTGTATTTGCCATTTTTTATGTTCTTAATAAAGAATTTGCCGGACAAATCGGTAAAAGTTCCTTTTAAGGTGTTTTTTAACCGAACATTTGCACCAATTAATGGCTCTCCATTGGTGTTAGTAATTGTTCCCGAAATAGTTGATTGCGAAAAAACCCAAAAATTGATTAATTGCAATACTAATAATAATGATAATCTTTTCATGATTAAAAAAATTTTTAGTTAAATGTTAATATTGCAATGGGTGATTGTTACTCTTTTCCCTACGACGGCATTATCCGTACAGGTTCAAAGGGTGTGATCTCAGCCTAAAATATTTAGGCACCCCACTGTGAATTGTTTACAAAGGTAAAAACTTTAGTGATAAAAAAAAACTGTAGTAATAATACAACAGTTTTTTAATTGTTTTTTGTTCTATTTTAAAACTACAAAATTATTTTTCTACTTTTAATACATCAGCAATAGCTTTTTCAAACGTGTCTTTAGGTAAAGCGCCCATTGCCATTTGTGGTTGACCTTCTTTTGGTACAAATAACAATGAAGGGATACTTTGAACACCAAACATACCTGCTAATTCGCGTTGTTCTTCTGTATTTACTTCATAGATATTGATTTTTCCATTGTATTCTTCAGCTAATTGTTCAAGAATAGGAGCTACCATTTTACAAGGTTGACACCAATCTGCGTAAAAATCAATTAAACAAGGTTTGTCACCTTCAAATTTCCACTCTTTGTTTTTTTCAAAATTAAAAACTTTTTGTTTAAATGTTTCGATAGTTAAATGCTCTAACATAACTTTTTCCATCTTATTAAAATTTAAAATTGTTTGCAAAATATGTAAATATATAAATATATACAAACGTATATCAAATATTATACCAATCTTTTAATTAGTGTATATCCGTAAAGTCGTCATTGCAATCCGCCAGCTGGCGGAGAAGCAATCTTAAACAAGTAATTGCCTAATAATTAGATTGCTTCGGTCGTTCCTCCCTCGCAATGACGAATAATAATAAATGACTTAGTTATCGTTCAAGCACTAATTATTGATATTGTTCGTTTTGAAACGAAATAATTGTAATTTTGTCATTTATTTACAAAAATTGTCATAATTATTTTTTATGAATAGACATTTAAAACATCCTGTTTTTAAAATAATTTCCGAAATTATTAAAACTCAAAATATACAAGCATTTGTAATTGGTGGTTTTGTGCGTGATTTAATTCTAAAACGTGCTTCAAACGATATTGACATTGTTGTTGTTGGAAGCGGCATTGATTTAGCAAATAGAGTTGCCGGTAAAATTGATAAAAATGTTAAAGTAACTGTTTTTAAAAATTTTGGCACTGCAATGTTAAGGTATAAAAATTATGAAATTGAATTTGTAGGTGCTCGAAAAGAGTCATATAATAGAGATTCAAGAAAACCTGTTGTTGAAAACGGGAGTCTTGAAGACGACCAAAACAGACGGGATTTTACTGTTAATGCTCTGGCGTTAAGCTTAAATAAAGAGACTTACGGTAATCTATTAGATCCTTTTAATGGATTAGATGATATAAAGAAGAAGATAATTCGTACACCTCTTAATCCTGATATTACTTTTTCTGATGACCCGTTACGTATGATACGAGCTGTTCGTTTTGCTGCGCAGCTTAATTTTAATATTGCAAAAGAAGCTTTGTCGGCAATAAAAAAAAATAAAGATAGAATAAAAATTGTATCTAAAGAACGAATAAACGAAGAGCTTCATAAAATCGTTTTATCGCCGAAACCTTCAATTGGGTTTAAGCTTTTGGAGGAGACGGGTTTGCTTGAAATAGTTTTCCCCGAGTTGCATAATTTAAAAGGGGTAGAGCTTAGAAACGGGATTAAACACAAAGATAATTTTTATCATACACTTAATGTGGTTGATAATATAGGCAAAAAAACAGATAATCTGTGGTTGCGTTGGGCTGCGATTTTACACGATATTGGAAAGCCGACAAGTAAACGATTTGATGAAGTTCATGGTTGGACATTTCATGGGCATGAGTTTGTTGGATATAAAATGTTGCCTGATATTTTCCGTCGTCTTAAATTCCCCATGAATGAAAAAATGAAATATGTTCAGAAATTGATATTATTACATATGCGTCCTATTGTATTGTCGCAGGAAGATATTACAGATTCTGCAATAAGGCGTTTGTTATTTGAAGCCGGTAATGATATTGATGATCTTATGCTTTTATGTGATGCTGATATTACTTCAAAAAATCCCGATAGAGTTAAACATTTTTTAAAAAATTTCCAAGTTGTTCGTATAAAATTAAAAGAGATAGAAGAAAAGGATAAAATTAGAAATTGGCAACCTCCTATCTCGGGTAATGAGATTATTCAAATCTTTAATATTAAACCATCGAAAATTGTTGGTGCGATTAAAGATGCGATTAAAGATGCTATCTTAGATGGCCTTATTGAAAATAACCATGACGATGCTTATCAATTTATGATTAGAAAAGGCGAAGAGCTTGGGTTAAAGCCATCAACGAGGGTAGATAAACACACAAATAATAAATAAAGTTTAATGTTATTGGTAGTTAATAAATCTAAAATCCAAAGTCTAAATTGTTTAATGTTTGAAGTTCCTGAATTTTGTTTGGGTTATAAATTCAAATTGGGAATGTCCTATTAAAAATGAATAAATGAAAATATTTTAAGATATATTAATAAACCAAATTTTGCAATAGAAATCTTACAATTTACACACGGTTGTTTTAATTTTTTTTATTCTTTTCGTTGTAAATCTATATATACAGGTAAGTGGTCGCTAAAACCTCCATGATATTTAAATCCTAAATATGTTCTAAATGGTCTTACTCCATAATACGAGTCATCTTTTTCGAGTAAAAAATCTGCTTTAAAAACATGTGCGTCATCTAAACTAGTGTATAAAGCTTGATTTTTTAATAATAATGCACCTGACACTATGCATTGGTCAAGAGTTCCCCAATGCCCATGATATTTATAACTACAAATATTTTTTTCAAATTGAAGATAATATGATAAGTTATATAGTTCGTTGCTTTTAATGTTGTCAAATTTACCTTGTGCTTTTAATGTTTCTAACAGACTTTTGTTATCGGGTTCATCGTTTAAATCGCCAATAATAATAATATTTGCATTTTTATTTGTGCCAAAAATAGAATCTACTTTACTTCTCATTACTGAAGCTAAAAACATTCTGTTTGGCTCAGATTCTAATTGTCCGCCCCAGCGTGATGGCCAGTGATTTACAAATATATGCAGTGTGTCATATTTATTGGTATAGCCTTTTACATAAATAATATCTCGTGTTTTTTTTTCTTTGTTAAAAGGAAAATCAATTTGTATAAAACTGTTTGAAATAGGAGTAAAGGTATTTTTTTGATAAAGTAAAGCTACATCAATACCTCTTCTGTCAGGTGATTCTTTATGAATTATTTGATAATTAAACTTTTCAAGCGGAGAAAATTTTACTAATCCATCGACACAATACCTATTCTCAACTTCGCATAAACCTACAATATCAGGTGGTTGCCATCCGCCGACTGCTGTTATTACTTTAGCGATATTATTTGCTTTATGTTTATATTTATCCCATGTCCAATGGTGGTCTCCGTCAGGCAAAAACTGATCGTCTAACTTTAATGTGTCGTGAGTTACATTAAAAAAATTTTCAGTATTGTAAAACATTATTCTAAAATAGCGTTCGTTTGTTGAGTTTGTTGTTTGCTCTTGAATGTCGTTTTGGGCGATTGTTTTTACTGAAAAGGAAACAAAATAAATTGAAAAAAATAATAACAGTATTATGTTTTTTATATTGGTCATGGTTTAATGTTTATTGTAATTAATGTGCTAAATGTATGAAAAATTTTGACAAACAGAAAAAATTATTCAATACGTTCGTAAGCACCTAAATCAGGTCCGGCATCATTAAGCCTGCTTTGTTGATTATAGTCTAAAGGAAATTTTTCTGCTATTTCCTTGCTCCCGAAATCTATTGCAGGCGACACAGAGTCTAATTGAAAGTCAAGACTGTCGTTATAGACTGATAAAAATTCAGGATCTTTATTTTTTAATATATTTAGGTAATGAGATGTATCTGAAATATCAAATTCATTATCAACTTTAATTAAGCAGTGGTCAAATTTGTAGTTAAAAGCAGTGCTTGCATTTTTTTCACCAATACCAATTTCATTTGTGTTATTTCCGTATATAATGCAGTTCCCGAAGTTTGCTTTAACAATATTGCCCGGATATAAAGTATTATTGGTAAAAATGTTATTACTTATTACTAATGAGGGTTCGGTTCTGCTGCTGTAACTTGAGTAAGAACCATAATAATTAGCAATAGTACAATGATTAAAATCGTAACTTCCGCCAACAAGAAGAGATACAGCATAGTATCCGCAATTAGCAATAATATTGTTACTTGCATTAATAGTTGAGTTAAAGGCATAAATACCTCCAAAAGTCATGTTTAGAATTTTGGTGTTTGTAATTGTTAAATCAGGTGAAAGTTTGTCATATTCACCAACTTGAATGCCGAGAACACCATTTTTTATTATTGCATAATTTATTTTATTGCCTTGACTTCCGGGTATTAATGCAATAGCACCCCATTGACCGGGAATATTTTTATAAAGATCTTCTAAACGGTCGCCTTGAAACACAACCGGCTCATCTAATGTCCCATTTACGATAAGTGTTCCTTTAACAAGTAAGTTTGAATTTTTATGAAAATAAAGTTTAGCGCCGGCTTCTATAGTTAATGTTTTGAGTGAATCCACAAGCATTGAGTTATAAATAAGGTATGGTTTGTCGTTAGTCCAAACAGTGTCGTTAGCGTTAACAGGTATAATTTGACCGGTTATTAAATGAGCATCTTGCCCAAAAGCAACCAAATCAATATCTTGAGTATTCCCATTAGTGATAAATACAATTGAATCATGTATTATCATTGGTGAGTTTCCTCCGTTAGGGTCAACATTTACTTCAACAAAAACAAAAAGACTATCCTTTGAAGGGATTTCAATATCAGTAAAATATTTATCGGATGTGCCATTAACATTAATTCTAAAATTTGAATTATCACCATTAGCCAAACGTATTGATGATATGTTAATTTTTGAATTATTTTTGTTATATATTTTGAATTGTTTTGTTGTTGAACCAATAGTAGTAAATACCGTATCGAACATAACAGTATCAGTAGAAAAATTTAATTTAGCATCCGGCGAAGTAATAATTTCATCTTTATTACACGAAAACAGTATAGTTATAATAAAGATTGATAAAATTAACCTGTTAGTAAATTTCATTAAAATTGATTTTGTTAAAAAACGAAATTTGTTTAAATATATTTTATCATTTATAAAACAAATATTAAAGACAAGTCCTTTTTTAGACAGGATTTATAGGATTTTTTTAGCATTGTCTTTACTGATTAGAGCTATTCATCAATAAATTAGAACAATTCGACTTCAATGGTTTGAATAAAAGCAGTATAAGTATATTCTTTGTCAACTTTTGCTTGAGAAAGAAGTATTAGAACAGGTATATCTGTACCTTCACCGGTAGTAATTTTTATTTCTGTTCGTTTTCCTACAGTTTTTTCTTTTTCAGGGTCAACAAGGCGACTAATAAAATCATCACTAAGAGTCAAATCATCAGAGAATAAATGATTAATGGTTTTTCCAATTACATCTTTTCGTTTTAATTTCCACAGTTGTTCGGCGGCTTTGTTAAAGAACTCAATATTTCCATTACTAGAAATCATAACTATTGGGTCAAGAGAACCTTCTAGTGTTTTTTCGTTACGAATTTTTATTTTTTCAATTTTTTTGTACTGTTCTTTAACTTCTTCTTTAGCTTGTATTAATTTTTTATTGAGAATTGTTTCTGCTTGTCTCAATTGTTCTTCCTGTGTAATTAATAGTTCTGTTTTATGTTTATTTTCTGAAAAAATTGCTTTTTGTTCGGTAATATCATAAGCAATAATAGTTAGTTTTGATATATCGCCGTACATGTCATTAACTCCTGCTAATGTCAAACGAAGCCATTTTTCAAGTTTGTTTTTTGATAAAATTTTGACTTCACCTTCATAAGATTTTCCTTTAATTACGTTATTCCAATTATCTTCGAAGTTGCTTCTTTGATTAGGGCTTATTAAATCAAAAATATTTGTGCCGTGAAGGTCAGAAATTGAATAACCTGTTATTTCCGAAAATTTATTATTACAATCGACAAATTCACCTGTTGGTGTGTAGTCAACCTTAATAGTTGAGATATTAAGTGCTTTAATTTGTTCTTCAAATTCAATGCTTTGTTTTTTTTGTTCTGTATTATCAATAGCAAGTAATAATATTTTTTCAACATTGCCGTTTTCGTCTCTCACACAAGTGTAAGTTGACATGGTCCATAAGTCTCTACCTTGTTTGGTAAGTTGTTTCATATATCCTTCAAAATGCTTTCCACCTTTTGAGAGGTCTTCCCATATTTTATTAAACCATTCTTTATCTTTTTTATTAATAAACATTGAGATGTGATGACCTTCAACATCAGAGTTTGAAGAATAACCTAATTTAGAGAGGAATTTAGTGTTTGCATATAATAAAATTCCATTTATGTCAAATTCAGCTCTAATTAGTGTATGATTTACTGAATTGGTAAAACTGACAAATTCTTCACCTTGTTTAGTTGCCTCTTCTTGTGTGGCTTGTAGTTCTTCCATATTCTGGCGCATTTCTTCTTCCTGCTGTGCAAGTCTTTCTGCTTGTTCTTGAGAATCTTCAAGCAGCTTAGCTGTTTTAACGTTGATTTTTACAGTTGAAATTGTAGAGGCGATGCTTTCGGCAACTTTTTCAACAAATTCAATTTGATATTTCTCAAAGTTATTAAATGAACCAAATTCAATTACGCCATGTATTTCTTCATTAATTTTTAAAGGAACAATAAGTATTATTTGAGGATTTGATTTTCCTAAACCGGAGGTTACTTCAACATAATTTTCAGGCACTTTATCCATATAAATAGTGTGTTTTTCAAAAGCAGCTCTTCCTACTAATCCCTCATTCCAATCAATACGTTTTTTTGAATATTTTTTTCTATTATAAGCGTAAAAAGCTGTTAGGTCAAAATGAATATCATCTTTATCACTATCTTCTAAAATATAAAAAGCTCCTTGTATTGCATCAATATATTTACAAAGATTGCTGATTATACCAAATGATAATTTTTCAATATTGTCGTTATTTTGACGAAGTATTTCACTAAATTTTGCTAATCCTTCAGCCACCCAATTGCGTTGATCGTCTTCTTTTTTTCGCAAAAGTTCTTCTTCCTTATTTCCCTTTATGTTGTTACGAAGTTCTATTAAAGATTTTCCAATGATATCGTTTTCGTCAGTAATCTCGTATTCGGCAGTAATATCATTTTTGGTAATTTTTTTTGTAAAATCTAAAATTTTATCCGATTTTTTTTCTTCTTCTTTTAATTTCTTTTCAATTTTAAATACTTTTTTTGAAATAAAAAAACTCAAAAAGTAAGCAAATAAAAGTAGTACTATGGGCACTAACTCAATTAACCATAATAATTTTATTGTTTTATGTAATTTTACAATGTTTTCTAACGAAAAGTATAATTCATTTGAATTTAATGCAATTAAATAATAGATTAATAAAAAAATTATTGCAAATAGAAATGTACTTAGTGTAAATTGATAAATTATTTTTTTTGATATTTTATTGTCCACTGTTAAAAAGTTTTATTTGTAAGTTTAAAAATTACAATGAAAAATATGAATTTTATTCAAATATATAAAAAATAAAAGTAATAAAAAATAAGTTAATATTTTAATTAGTTTCTGAAGAAAAAATTAAAATACCGAATATTATTGCAATACTGCTTATTCAACGGGGCTCACCCTGTGAAATGTTTACCCTGTTGAATAAAATTTTGTAGAGCAAAATTTTGCTTTGCATTCAACAGGGTGAACCAAATGAAATGCGAAGCATATTTCACAATGGCGAAGCATATTTTATAATGGCGAAGCAATTTTGCAAATTTATGAGTCCAGTATAAAAAGGGTGCTTTCGTCATTGCGATCCGCCAGCTGGCGGAGAGGCAATCTCAATCGTCTGAAATACAGATGAATAGATTGCTTCGTTCCTCGCAATGACGTACTTTTTTACCTTTTTATACTGGACTCATTTATCCCGTGAAATTGCTTGAGCAATATTTTACCGGGAGCAAAATTATTTAACAATCTAACCGTTCAACAATTTGTATAATAAATTTTTAAGTATAGTACACATTACAGAGTTTTTGTGCACACACTAACTAATATTAATCCCAATTACTAAAACATCATCAATTTGTTGATATTTACCTTTCCAAGTATTAAATTGTTCCCGTAAAATTTCATATTGTTTTTTCATACTTAAATTATGATTTTTCCACAATAATTTTTTAAAATTACTTGACAAATATTTTTCGTTTTTTTCACCTCCAAATTGATCCTGAAATCCATCAGAAAACATATAAATAGTGGATTCTTTATTAATTTTTACAGAATGTTGTGTAAATTTAGGCTTAGGTCGATTTGGGAAAATATCACCAACAGGGAAAATATCACCACGAATTGTTGAAAGCGTCTCATTGTTAATTACATAGCAAGTATGTCCTGCACAAGAAATATCTATAGAATGTTTTTCTTTGTTAATACAGCAAATAGTAATATCCATTCCATCGTTTTGAACAAAATTTGAATCTGCTCTTTGATTTAATGAGTGGATAACACCGAGGTTTAATTTTGTTAAAATTTGTGCTGTATCAAATGTCTTATTTTCAACTACAATTTCGTTAAGAAGTGTTGTGCCAATCATTGACATGAATGCACCGGGAACACCATGCCCTGTGCAATCAACAGCAGCAGCAAAAATCAAGTTGTCAATTTTTTCAAACCAGTAAAAATCACCACTTACAACATCGCGTGGTTTAAAAAAAATAAATGAGTTTGGGAGTATTTTTTCTATGTAATCTTTTTTTGGTAGTGTTGCTTCTTGAATAAGTTTCGCATAGTTTAAACTGTCGTTTATTTGAAGGTTTTTTTTCTCAAGTTCTGTGTTTTGTAATTCAATTTGTTTTTTAGCTTTTTTCAGGTCAATATGTTTACCGAATAGATCAATAGTTCGACGACGTGCTTTAGCATTTGCTTTTAGAAGTTTTATGTTTTTTTCTTCAAGAGCCTTATTAGTATTTCTTAGCAAATCACCTTCAAATTCGTAAAAATTTTTTGCTTTTCTTGCATCAACTTGTTTTCCGAAAATTTCAATAGATCGATGTCTCGATTTGTCATAAGCTTTTTGAAGTTTTGAATTAGCTTTTTCCAATTCCATTATTTTTTCTTCTAATGATTTAATCTTCTTTGGAATTGTTTTTTTTTTATGGTTTTCGGGCATATTAAACGAAGTAATATAATACTTAGAAAATTTAAAAGTACAATAAATTTATCAAACTTCATTGTATTTTTATTTTTTTATTGATATTATTTGTTAAGCTAATGTAGGTAAAGTAACGTATGTGTTTTTGAATTAACAATTCTTTTGGATTTGTAATCAGGAGTGTATATATTAATCGAAAAGTTACCGGTAGTATTAATTGAAAAGTATCCGGTTTATGAAACAAAAAGACAATAACCTTTTGTTGTTTCAACAAAGCAATGTTAGAAATAAACTAATGAGATTTTAGGATGTAGGTATAAATTACGTTTAACAGAGTTATCTAAAAAGTCTTAGGTAGTCTTGGAAAATGTACATTTTACCTCTTTTTCCACCTGTAATTTCTTCAATAATATTTAATTCTTCCATTTCTTTTAATAATTTATACACAGAAGGAAGTGACAAATAGGTAATTTCTTTAGTTTTTTGCGCATTAATAATTGGCTTTTGAAATAAGTGATTTATTACAATTTGCGCATTACTATAACGACTACCTAAACTTTGAATATTAGCTTCTACTTCTTTTTGAAGTTTTAAAATTCCATCAAATGTTTCTATACCTCCTTTAGTGGTTTCAATTATTCCAACTAAAAAGAATTTAAACCATTGAGTGATATCATTTTTTTCTCTTGCCCTCATTAAATTGTCATAATACAAAGTTCTATTCCTTTCGAAAAAATCAGATAAATATAGAATAGGCTTCTTCAAAATGCCCTTTTCTACTAAATAAAGTGTAATCATCAGTCTGCCAACACGACCATTACCATCTAAAAATGGATGAATAGTTTCAAATTGATAATGAATTAGTGCAATTTTAAATAAGTCAGGAAAATAAAATTCATTATTATGAGCGAAATTTTCTAAATCTCCCATGTACTCATTAATTGAATTAAACGCAGGAGGAATAAAAGTAGCATCATTTATTGAAGCTCCTCCAATCCAGTTTTGACTGGTTCTGAATTCTCCGGGTAATTTATGCTTTCCTCTAACATCTTTTAGTAAAGTATTGTGAGTTTCTTTTATTAATCGAGAAGAAAAAGGTAATTTATTTAAACGTTCAATTGCTATGTTCAGAGCTGAAATATAATTTTGAACTTCCTGCCAATCGTTTCTTTTTTCTTCATCTACATCTTCTCTATCAAGTAAAGCCTCTTCAATATTTGTTTTAGTTCCTTCAATCTTGTTAGACTTTGTTGCTTCCTTTATAATATGCATACTGACAAATAAATCAATATTAGGAATATATTCGGAATACATATCTAATCTTCCAAGTTGTCTGTCTGCTTGACTTAAAAGGCTAATCAATTCCATATTTTCAATATTCCATTGTTTATTTATTTTTTCAGGTTCAAAACTCTTAAAGAAACCTTGATTTATGTATTTACCGGATTTAAAGTTTTTCATTGAATTATTTTTTTTCTTAAACAAAGATAACTCTTATTTAAGAAAAAACAAAAAAACTTAAATAAGGATATATTATTTTTAAAAAAACAGGTCAATTCTTAATTAATTTGAGGCGATTTTATTCTTGTGTTGTATATATTAATCCAAAAGTTACTGAAAGTATTAATTGAAAAGTATCTGGTTTATGGAACAAAAAGACATTTTTTTATAAATAATTATTGAATTTTTATTCAGATTATAGAGTTTTTAGAACTTAAGGTCTAAAACTTCGCAAGCGAAACCTTATTTTTAAATAAGCTTTTATTGTTTTAACAAAACAATTTTTTACTAATGTTTCCTTTCAACGCAATGTTGTTTAATTACGAATATATCAGATTAGCACCATTCTTCAGATTGGTGATTAAATATAAATAGGATAGGTACTGTTAGCCCGCTTTAGCGGGCTTCTGTTCTCAATCATCAAAAATACCATATTCTTTTTTCCATTCATTATATTCTTCTGTAAATGTTTTTCGCTTATGATGGGCGGTTTGATTTTTTATATAATTTTTATTATAACCAATGTAATATATATTTTAATATAGCATATGAAATTATGGTTCCTATTATTAATATTAACAAATCAGTTATATATTTTTTTGACTTTAAATACTTTTTTCTGAATATGAATAATTTTCGTTTTAAATACCAAAAGATTGATTGTAAAAAATAAAAATTATATGGCTGTAACCTAAATTCAAAATTTGATGAAATTGAATTTTGTTTGATTAAAAATAGTGCTGTTTTTTTATCAAAAAATATTGTATGCCAATTATCATTGTTTTGATTTGTTCTTTGGAACCTATATTTTTTATTGTATTTATTAAATGATTTTTTTAAAGATTTAGTTGAGCCCATATTTTAATTATTAGGTTTCTCAGTAGATGTGTTTTTATTACATTATTTTTTTATCTATTACACATCAGATTATGGTTTATTCTTTTAATGTTTCCATTATTTGTTCAATATCTTTTTTATCCAAATCAAACCATTCACCTCTTTTATTTTTTTCTTTAAAAGCATCGTGTAAAGCTTTCTCTATGCTCTCTGCAATCTTTCTACTTGGGAATTTTTTTGAGCACAGTAATTCAATTGTAGGTTTTTCGCTTTGTAAAGTTTTTTCTCTATATTTTGGTTGATTTGAAATGCCAATTTTATGAAAATTATTAGTAGTATCAATCATTAAATATACACAGCAAGTTTCATTATTTGATGGTGCTTCTTCAAATGATTGGCTATGTTTTAATAACGGTGAATAATTACTAATCTTTGAAGAAACTTCTTGGATGTAATCATTAAACAAGGTTTTAATTACATATTGCAAGTCATTTTTAGATGTATACCATTTATTAGAATGATTAATATCAAATTTGTAATCTTCAGAAGTTAAGTGTACTCTTATTTTCTCGACCTTAAAATTTGCCAATAATTCTATTTCTTCTTTATAAATAGGAATTTTGTACCCTTTTATACGGTTTTTAATTTTTGTGTATGGTTTTCCTTTAATTTTAAATTCTATAATTTTTTTGTTTTCAAGTAAAAAGTAGATAAAATCATTTTCAGTGAGATTCAAACCTGTCATGTGGTATTCAAATATAATAAAATCATTCCCTGAAATATTTTCAACTGTAAATTCAAAATTGTCTGTTAAATGGACTAATCCTTGTTCTAAATAAAGTTTAGAATACGAGATTTTACTATTATAGTAAGAGAAACAATCTTTAGGATAACCAATCTTCTTCCAATAAAGTCTTGTTTCATTTGTAAACTCATCCGTTTTAATATCTGGTATATTTTTATATCTATTCTTTATTCTCATATTATTATCTTTATAAATAGCAAAAAGATAATCGTTTGAAGTAAGTTTTCTTTCATAGCCTTCTTCGAAAAATATTTCAATTAATCCCCCTTCATCTGATGAAATTATTTCTGGTATCTTAGCAAGATTATAATTATCAGAATATTTTATTTTAAAAATATTTTGGTCTTTGGTGCCTAAATTTCCATTTGAGACAAGCCACTTTGAGAAGAACACAACATTTTTATTAATTAACTCATATTCTAGAGAAAGACTATTATTAATTTTCAAACGATATAAATAATATTCACCTTTATTAATTTTATCTATTACAATATTATTTATTTTTTGAGGTTCTTCAATTTTTTTTTGATAAAGTTCTTTATTATCAAGTTTAGAATTTTCTTTTTTATTTTTCCCAATTAGTTTTTTTATTTTTCCTTTTATTCTAAAGTATTTTATCATGAAACTGTATTTTTTATAATTTCTTCTAAAATTACCAAATATCTTCAAATTATCAAAACCCCAACCCCCATTACTCCTCAACCCAAACCTTAAACCCTTCTGAGTGAGACGAAAATTCAGGTGCATACATACACTATATTGTTGTTATACAACTTATTAAACTGCCGTTAAAATTAACTCTTAACGGATATTCAAAAACATAGGTTCCTTTTGGCAGATATGAGAAAAAGAAATTTGTTGATGCGTCTTTTGTTGTTTCGTAATAGCCTAAAGCATCTTGATGTTTATATCGTGAGATAACGTTCATCGGCTTAAAGCAAGCTGCCCGCATATCTTTCATGTGAACATATTCCATGTGGCGGTCAACTTTTATTTCAATTCTTACAATTACTTTATCTCATCAACAATATTGAATACGAGGGGCTTTGTATTTTTTTATCAAAATAATTTTCAAATACGTCTATAATTATATTTTTAGCTTCGTATGGTTTCATTATTTTACTTGAGTTTTGTTATCAATAATTTTCCAATGTCCGCCTTTATCGGGACCAATGCGCTTTAACAAACCTGTCTTTTTCAGTTTATTGATTTGATTATCAATAGCAGTAGTGCTTAAATTAAGATGCTGTGCAATTTTTTTAATTGTTATGATATTATCCGTCAAAATAAGAGCAATAATTTTGTAAAAATTTTCTACCAACTTTTGTGGATGTTTTCTCCCAAGTTTATCTTTACTTTCTACCAAGCTTATCAGTAAATCAATTTGATTATTATCTAATTTATCTTCAACTAAAGCCCTGATATTTAAGTTTTTATTTTTATCAATCCATTCAATAATTTGATTTTTATTTTCTTCCAACCTATTTTTGGTTTTCTCCCAACTTATCTTAGAAGTTTCAATATTAGTTTTATCGGAACTTGCAAGATATATTGTAGTTGTAAAAAACTCACCATCCAAAAATTTTGATTTACCATTTTTTGAAAATGCCGGCAGATATTTATAAACATTTTTCATGCCGGAACCCACTTCTTCAACACGGCCAAGCTGAAGCATAAATTTGCTGATAGTGGGATTTTTGGCATAAGGTGTAAAATGTTTGGGATCAATAATTCCGTATTGTTTTGGATTATTCGGGTTTTTAAATTCTATTTTATTTTTGAAAATAGTGATAACAGCCGGACTGGCATTAAGATACTCACGGTGTGCAATGATATTGGCAACAAGCTCTCTGAAAATTTTGCTTCTTAGACTAATGCGTGTTGTTCCTTCAAGATAAAAAGGGTCGTTAACGTGCTTTTCAATAAATCCCATCAATAAATCATAAGCATCAATAAGGTTTGTTCTTACAGTCAATCTGTCGTCATAACGGTCAACATTAAACTTCCTTACCAAAGCTTCAAATTTATATGCAGGAACAATGGATTGAATTAACTTATCAGTACCAAAAAATAAAATACCTGCGAGAGTATAGCCTTCATCTCCATTATTAGATTTTTTATAAAAACCTGCACGTGAAAGAAATTCTTTATCATCAAGTTCAAGCCAATGATGTTCGTTATTATTTATTTTTATCAGGTTTTTTGCCCTTTTGATTAAATTAATATCAAAGTCATCAAATTTAACATTTGGATAAACCGTTTGTTCGCTAAAATAATTTTTCTTTCTGTTAACAATTTCTGCAATTTTTTCTAAATGAGTAAGCTTATAGTCACCATCTTCGTTTCTCGCAAAAACAGTATTATTAGTTTTATGCACCATAGAACTTTCCGGGACTTTTATTACAAGAATTTGTTTTTTATCAATTTCAAATTCCTGTGCATAAAGCATAAAAACCGGCTCTAATTTTTGCGAATTATTGGATTGGTTTGCAATATCTTTTTTAAGTTTGGTAGTTGTATTGTTATCTAACCCTATTATTTTACCATTGTCGGCAACACCTAACAAAATAGTACCACCTACTGTATTCAAAAAGGCGCATACAGTTTCAAACAGATTATTCGGAAGTTTGTTTTTACTTTCTTTAAATTCTGTTTTTCGTCCTTCACCTTGTTTAATAATATTTAATACCTCTTGCTTAGTCATTTAATTAAATATTCTGATAAAATTACTTCTTTAGGGCTACACATTGAAGAGTCTTTTACTGTGGCAGTATTATTAAAAAATTGCTCAGGTAAATTGCGTTTAATACCGGCAAGAATTTTTATAGGATTTGTTTCGTCTTTTATTTTGTTATAGAAATTTTCAGCACTAATATTTATCTCATTCATTCTTTGTAAATTCAAGTTATTAGCAAATATAATCTTATAGTTTTATGCTTTATATCACTGCACTTGTTTTTTTTTGCAATAATCGCTAACGGGGGTTTTATACAACCAACATATTACACCATATTTGTTATTTATATTTTAGTAAATGTAAATAATTATTTTTGATAATTCAACTATAAATACTTTTTTATAGTTTTTAGAATGGGCATTTTACGTTTTTTTAAACAAAAAACCCAAACTTAATTATCAAAATTCCACCCCAAAATTACTCCTCAACCCAAACCTTAAACCCTTCAGAGTGAGATGAAAATTCGGGTGCATACATACATTGTATTGTTGTAATTCCGCTTATGAAACTGCCGTTGAAATTAACTCTTAAGGGATATTCAAAAACATAGCTTCCTTTTGGCAGATATGAGAAAAAGAAATTTGTTGAAGCGTCTTTGGTTGTTTCGTAATAGCCTAAAGCATCTTGATGTTTATATCGTGAGATAACGTTAATAGGCTCAAAGCAAGCTGCCCGCATATCTTTCATGTGAACATATTCCATGTTACGGTCAACTTTAATTTCAATTCTTACAATTACTTTATCGCCAACTTTTAAGGTGTTATTGCTAACAGGCTCAATAACTTTTCCCGATTTGGTTTTTTTCTCAATAAACAATTTTTTACTAATGCTCAAAGGTGTTTTGTGTGAAGTTATTTTGTCTAACTGCTCAAAATATTGCCAGTAAACAGCTCCCCATGCCAGCCGGTCGTCATTGCTTGTGAGCGTAACATTTCCCATTTGTGGTTTTATTTCGTTTTTCGACCATGAGGTTTTAAAATAACCGGTTCCTTTTTCCTGTTTAATCAAATTGGATTTTTCGGGTTCAATTTTAATATCTCCAAGCGAAATTTTAACATCATTTTCGTTTGTAAGCATATCTGTTCCTTGCAGCAATAAAGCATAAACAGCTTCAACCGTTGCTTTTGGTGTTCGCCAGTCTTGTGTTTGTTTCTGTTTTAGCAACCATACTTGCAAATCATTAACTGCCAAAACATCATTTGCTACTTCGTTATAAAGCTCAATCATCAATGCTTGCGTTTCAATTGGTGCTTGATGCCAGTAATATCCCAACGAAACATCTTTCCAATACATTCCCATTTCGTCTGAATGCTGAGCATATTCGTTTAATGATTTAACAATATCGCCTGGCGTTTCAGTTTCGTTATATCTGTAAAGAGCCAAAGCTGTCATGCCTTGTAGATACTTATTGTTTTGTGTCCAAAATTTTGCAGCTTGATTTTTATAATAATTAAATGCTTGGCTGTTATTTTCACTTATTGGAATATCGTTAAAAAAGCTTCGGGCATATAAATAATTTATTTGAATGCTTGAGATATGGTTTTTTTCTAATTCTTTTTCTTTATAATGTTTTTTTAATGATTGATAATCGTCATTAATCCTGTTATCTAAATATATGATTGCCTTTTTCAGCATGTTTTTTAATTCAGCATCATTATCATTAATAACATTTAATTTTATTAGATGACCAAACCCTGACACAATGTTTTGAGTAATATAACGACTTTCGGGCATTCCGTAGAACCACGCCCATGCACCGTTAGCTGTTTGCATTGTTTTGAGTTTGTTTAATGCATCGTTTAACTCGTGAGACATTTTATTGAGCTGAAAGAGTAATGCAATTTGTTTTTTTCTTTGACTTTCGTTTTGTGCATTTAACACCCATGGTGTTTCCTGCAACAGAAGGCTTTTTAGTTCTTGGTTCTTTTCGAGATTTGACAATAACTCAATTGAAGTTTTTGAATCCCGCCACTGGTCAAATACCTTTTTAATTTTTGGTGAAGAATTTACAATATACGTTGATAAAATGTTTGCATAATATCTGCTAAAAACCTCTTGCGAACATTCATTTTCATGTCCCATTAAATATGGCAATGCTTGAATAGCATACCACACAGGATTTTGTGTAAATTCTAATGTCAGTTTATAGTTTTGTAAAGTTTTCGATTTCTCTGAATTTAATAACTTGGTAAACGTAAAATGTTTAGTACCTTTTTTCCTGATTGGTAAAGGCAGCGATTCTGTTACCAGCATTTTGTTAGATAAGATAGGAATAACATCTTGTTGAGCATCAGAAAAATTACCTGCTTTTGCGATTATCTTATAATCAACAACTTGAATATTG
>JAUVJB010000149.1 GCA_030592465.1 Bacteroidota bacterium
TAAACAAGCAAAGATAATTACTAAAACAAAAACCAAAATTAACACATTAAAAAAATATATTTTAGCAATACTTTTCGAACTCTTAAGTTGGTTTATTTTATTAATTATAGATTTTGTCATTATGATAAATAAATTTGTATAAATTTAAAAAAATCTTTTAAATAAATAATAATTTATATGATAATAATAAAAAAAAAAAGTAATCGTTTACAGTTTAAGATAAGTTGTATAAATAGCCGAATAGTTAAATTGTTATACTGCAAACGGATTAAATTTTATATTTAAAAAAATAATTGTTAAAACTTGTCCGACTGCCAGCGGATTGTTATGTGTCAATAAATGAGATATTCAGTAAATTCAAACAACATGAAGGTCAATTCTTTACAAGTTTATTTTGTATCCTCTCAAAAAATGATGGTAATATAAGGTTTAGAGTTTAAAAAACCTGTCAGAGTGCGAAGCTCCTGACAGAGTTTAGGATTTCCTTAGGGTTTAAACTATAAATTATCATTGCATTTTGAGAGGATACTTTATTTTTTTATTCCCCCGAAATTAGAATAAAACCCTTAAATTTGTAGGAATTTTACTTTGAGTCTATCGAAAGAGACTAATGATTCCGTCGAATATTATATTTCGACAAGCTCAACATAAAGTTATATTTTTAAATCTAAAAGTGTGCCACCTGTGGTTATCTTGCAGACTATCAACACACAAAATTAAATATTTGTATTTTATTTCTCTATAAAATTTAATTTATTTTAAGATTTTATAAATAAGCTCTATTTACTGAATGTCCCTAAATAAAGCATAGTTTCAATTAATAAAAACAGCAATATAACAATATAGCAATTTAACAATTTTTAGTTTAATAATTTAAAGCAATGTATGAACGGTTACAAAATATTCCTATTTTATATGCAAGCCACACTCTTTATTCTCAGGTTCTTCCCACCACCAACGACCGGCTCGTATATCTTCTCCTTGTTTAACTGCACGGGTACATGGTCTGCATCCAATACTCGGATAACCTTTATCGTGTAAAACATTATATGGAACATCATTTTCCTTTATATAATCCCACACTTGCTTTTCGCTCCATTCAATTACCGGATTTACTTTTATTAAATTATTTTTATCATCCCACTCAACCAATTTAGTATTAATTCGTGTAATTGATTGTTCTTGTCTCAAACCGCAAATCCACACATCTAAACCTTCAAATGCACGTTTTAAAGGTTCAAGTTTTCTAATTTTACAACAAAATTTTCTGTTTTCAACACTATCGTAAAAAAGATTAATGCCTTTTTCATTCACCATTTTTTCAACTTGTAGAGCATCAGGGAAATATATCTTAATCTTAATGTTATACTTTTTATTTGTTTTATCAATTAAATCATAAGTTTCTTGAAAATATCTCCCTGTATCAAGAGTAAAAACTCTTGTTGATTTATCAATTGATGCAATCATATGAGTCAATACTTGGTCTTCAGCCCCAAGACTTGATGATAAAGCAATCTTATCTTTAAATTTTTCTAAAAAATACGCAATAATTTCTTCAGGTGTTTTGTTTTTCAATTTTAAATTTAACTCACTAACAATATCTTTATTTGTCATTACTAATTATTTTTTTAATAAAAATTTTTACAAATATACATATTTCCATTATCAAAATCTATTAACATTTATAGTTAGAAGTTATTATATAAATAATTATAATTTTATTACTTTTGCAAAACAAAACTAAGACAATTATTCAGAATAATATGGAAAAACATCATATTAACCATCTTCGAGAATTAGAAGCAGAATCGATATATGTAATACGCGAAGTTGCAGCACAATTTGAAAATCCTACTATGTTATTTTCAGGTGGGAAAGATTCAATTGTCATGTATCATCTTGCAAGAAAAGCATTTTGTCCGGCCAAAGTACCTTTTCCTTTATTACATATTGATACAGGGCATAACTTTAAAGAAACAATAAAATTTAGAGATGACCTTGTTAAAAAAACAGGAGTTAAGCTTATAGTCGGCTACGTACAAAACTCTATTGACGAAGGAAAAGCAGTTGAAGAAAAAGGACCTAATGCCAGTAGAAATATTTTACAAACAGTTACATTGCTTGACACTATTGAGAAATATAAATTCGATGCAGCAATGGGTGGTGCCCGTAGAGATGAAGAAAAAGCAAGAGCTAAAGAACGTTTTTTCTCTCACAGGGATGAGTTTGGACAATGGGATCCAAAAAACCAACGACCTGAATTATGGAACATCTTTAATGGCAAAAAAAATATGGGCGAACATTTCAGAGTTTTTCCAATAAGCAATTGGACTGAGATGGACGTTTGGCAATATATCCTTATGGAAAATATTGAAATTCCAAAACTTTATTTTACTCATAAAAGAGAAGTCTTTAATCGTGATGGCAATTGGCTTGCTAATGCACCTTTTATGCAACTAAAAAAAGATGAGAAAATTGAAATAAGAGATGTACGGTGTCGTACAATTGGAGATATCACATGCACAGGAGTAACTCTTTCAAAAGCCAACAATCTTGAAGATATTATTCAGGAGGTTGCAGCAACAAGAATTACAGAACGAGGAGGCAGAGCAGATGATAAGCGTTCGGAAGCTGCAATGGAAGATCGTAAAAAAGAAGGATATTTTTAAACTACAAATAATGATTGTTAGGATAGCTGATTGGTTAAATTGTTATATTGCTGTTTTTATTAATTTGAAATATGCTCTATTTGGCACATAACAATATATACTTAGCACGGGCACATTTTGAGTATTTTATTACTACTATATATAATGGTTAGATGGCTGTATTGTCCGCCAGCTGGCGGATTGTTAAATTGTTATCCAACAACCATTTAACCATAAAGCCATATAACCATTTTGAATATTAAGTATTGCAATTTATAAATTAATAAAAACAGAATTTATAATCATTTACAGTATATAATAAATATTGATTTATGACAAAAGAAAAAATAGATTATACAGAAGAAAAAAAATCAGGTTACCTAAATATGAAACTTTTACGATTCACTACTGCCGGTAGTGTTGACGATGGTAAAAGTACATTAATAGGTAGATTGTTATATGATAGCAAAGCAATTTTTCAAGACCAAATGGAAGCCATTGAACTTGCAAGTGAACGTAAAGGTGAAGAAGAAGTTAATTTGGCATTACTAACCGATGGTCTTCGTGCCGAACGCGAACAAGGCATTACTATTGATGTTGCATATCGTTATTTTGCAACTCCAAAACGCAAATTTATTATTGCCGACACTCCCGGACATATTCAATATACTCGAAACATGGTTACAGGAGCATCAACAGCTAATGTTGCAGTTATATTAATTGATGCACGTAATGGTGTGTTGGAGCAAACTATCCGTCATGCCTTTATTGCTTCACTTTTACAAATTCCTCATATCATTGTTTGCGTAAATAAAATGGATTTGGTCGATTTTGATAAAGAAGTATTTGAAAATATTCGTAATGAATTCAACAACTTCTCATCAAAATTAAATGTTAAAGATATCAGATTTGTTCCTATTAGTGCTAAACTAGGGGACAATGTAGTTGATCGTTCTAACAACACTGACTGGTACAAAGGTCCTACTTTTTTGTATCTTCTCGAAAATATTCACATAAGTAATGATTATAATTTTGTTGATTGCCGTTTTCCTGTTCAATATGTTATTCGTCCTCAATCAAATGAATTTCCGGATTATCGAGGATATGCAGGAAGAGTTGCAGGAGGAATATTAAAACCTAATGATAAAGTTAAAATTCTCCCTTCGGGTTTTATATCAACAATAAAATCAATTCACAGCATGGAAGAAAACTTAGAACAGGCTTTCCCTCCTCAATCTGTTACTATTAGTCTTAACGACGATATAGATATTAGCCGTGGAGACATGATTATAAAAGCTAATAATGGACCTAATGTTGGACAAGATATTGATTTAATGATTTGCTGGTTTAATGAAAAAACATTAAGACTTCGAGGTAAATATGTCGTTAAGCATACTACTAACGATTTGCGATGTATGATTAATGAAATTAAATATAAGGTAAATATTAATAATCTGGAAAATAATACTGAAGATAAATCTATTGGATTAAACGATATTGCCAGAATATCTATTAGAACTACAAAACCTTTATTTTATGATTCATACCGAAAAAACAGAATAACAGGCAGCTTAATTCTTATTGATGAAGCTACAAATGAAACTGTTGCTGCCGGAATGATTATATAATGAAATTAGAAATTAGAAATTTGTCCTTCTTCCAAATTTCCAATTTCTAATCTCTACATATTAAATTTCCAAGAATGCAAGTAACTGAAAATGAATTGAATGCAAAAATATAAACATATAAAAATTTTATTATATATTTGTAGTAAAAAAATATTGGATGAATGAAAAAATAAAATATTGGATTGATTTATCTGATTATGATTTAGAAACAGCAGAAGCTATGCAAAAAAGTCATCGCTTTTTGTATGTTGGATTTATGTGTCATCAGACAATTGAAAAAATTCTAAAAGCATATTTTACTTATACAAAAAACGATACAGCACCATTTTCTCACAGCCTTTCTTATCTCGCCAAAAAAGCAGAATTATATAAATTATTATCTGAAGAACAAAAAAATTTCATTGATTTGCTTGAGCCATTGAATATTGAAGCACGTTACCCATCTCATAAAGAAAAACTCTTAAAAAGTTTAACAGAAGCTAAATGTTCAGAAATTTTGAATAAAACAAAAGATTTGCAAAAATGGATAAAAGAGAAATTATAAATAAATTACTTAAATATAAGTTTTTATTATCCAAACATTTTGACTTGGACAAACTAATTTTGTTTGGTTCTTATGCAAAAGGAAATCCAAAAATTGATAGTGATATTGATGTTGCAGTAATAGTAAATAAAATAGAAGGAGATTACTTTTCATATACACCTTTACTATGGAAACTGAGACGTGAAATTGATGATCGGATTGAACCAATATTATTTGAGAAAGGCAGAGATGAAAGTGGATTCTTACAAGAAATTATAAGAACAGGAGTAGAAATATCAGCTTAAATAGTGTCAGAAAGAAAACTCTAAAATCCCGAACACTCGGGATTATTCCAATACAGCTTATTTTATATCCGTCAGCTGACGGACAATAAAATTTCATCTATTTATATAGTACACGTTACAGAGTTTTCGTACAACACTATTTAATAAAATCTTTATGCTAAATGGTCTGAATTGTTTTTTACAGAATCGTTAATCATCAATTCCAATTTTTTTAACAGCAAAGTCTAATATTGATTTGTGGTCAAAAGCTAATTCAGGTAAATTCTTAATTGAGAACCAAGCTGCGTTTTTTGCATCATTACCGGCTTTTATATTAATATTTAAAGAATTACTAAAGCCATAAAAAGCAACAGAGATAGTACGATGCCGAGGATCACGATCAATTGCATCAAAAGCATAAAATTGTTCTAAATTAATACCTTTTATACCTGCTTCTTCATAAAGTTCACGAATAGCTGCATTTTTTAATGTTTCATCCATATCAACAAATCCCCCCGGGAAAGCCCAATAATTTTCAAAAGGAGAGTAAGCTCGTTGAATTAATAATATTTTAATATCATTAATATCTTTATAAAAAATTAAACTATCGACAGTTAAAGCAGGTCGTGGATATTTATAAGTAAAAGACATGATAAAATTTTAGATTTATGATTTTAGATTTTGAGTCCACTCCGAAAAGACTTCACAGACATCATTGCGAGGGTGAAGCCCGAAGCAATCTATTGATAATCAATACAAAGGGATTGCTTCTCCGCCAGCTGGTGGATAGCAATGACGAAAAACACTTTTTGGAGTGGACTCGTCAATAAAAAATATTTCAAACTTATACATTACGGATGGGCACTAATTATCTCTATCTTCAAAATTTTCGTTTTTTTTATCCTTTTCTTTCTTAATTATCAAATAAATAAGAATAACTACAATAACGAAAAATACTACTCTTGGAATGATACTATATGTCATTTTATTTTATTTTAACTGCTGTTCCGTAAGCTAAAATTTCAGAGCAACCCTGCATTACTGCTGAAGTTGTAAAACGAACTTCGACAATTGCATTAGCCCCCAAACGTTCGGCATCTTCAACCATTCGTTGAATAGACTGCTCACGAGCATCGGCAAGGAGTTTAGTATATTCTGAAATTTCTCCTCCAACAAGATTTTTTAAAGTTGCAAAAATGTCACGTCCGATATTTCTTGCCCTAACAGTACTGCCTCTAACCAAACCAATAGTTTGGTATATTTCTTTTCCTACAATTGTTTCCGATGTTGTAATAATCATATTCATAAAATTTTAATTACAATATTTGCTTAATAACCCTTAACCGATGGGTATATTTTTTTGTTTCGTTATTAAAAATACCTTGATGGTCAATTAAATCGACTCTAACTTTACCCGAAGCATGAATTATCTTATTATCTTCCAAAATTATTCCAACATGAATAATATTACCTTCGTCGTCATCGAAAAAAACTAAATCGCCCGGCTTTGCTTTTTCAACAAAACTAATTGTTCTGCCTAATTCTACTTGTTGTGAAGTGTCTCTCGGTATTTTAATGCCATTAAGTTTATAAACAATTTGAGTAAAACCCGAACAATCAATGCCAAATGGAGAGCGACCTCCCCATAAATATGGTGTGTCAACATAATTTAATGCAGCATCTGTTATTGATAACCGAATATTATCTTCTTTACTTTCAGAAATATCTCCATAAAAATAAAAAACTTCATCATCAATACTAAAGGTCTTTTTTTTAGTATTATAAAAAGGCAAAGTGCTTCCGGAAACTATCATAAAAGGAGTTTCTTTTTTAGCTCTTTGTATAACATTAACAGTCTCATGCGATACAAAAACATTATCATTACTTAACTTTTCATAAATATCAGAAGTAACATAATAACACATTTTTTCATCAATCCAGCCTTCATAATCATCATAAAATAAATGAACGAAACACCAACCGTTATTTTTCTCAAGTACTTTAAAACATTCCCCAAATAAGATTTGCGTTACCATCTCACTCTTGTCACTCGGCTCATCCCTAACAGGAATAATACTTAAATATGCAATACCATATTCCATTTTATACTTAACTTGGTTAAAATTTTAATTATATTGCCTGCCCCGTAGCGAAACGTATCAGGGTCATTAATAGTCATTAATAGTCATTGATTGTCATTGATTGTCAATAAAACTAAATGCCCCTGTTAAATATTGCTTCGCAATTTCACAGGGCAGGCAGCGAAGCTAAATGACGGCGAAGCCAAATGACGACGAAGTCAAATAACTGCGAAGCCAAATGACAACAAATGACATTAAACAAATAACAAAAATTGATAAATTATATTACGGTTCTACTGAGTTTGCCGAAGTGCAAAA
>JAUVJB010000034.1 GCA_030592465.1 Bacteroidota bacterium
CTCAAAAAATTATTTAACAATTCTGTAAGTAACACAATAGACCTCACAGGGAATTCTGCAGGAATGTATTTCTTACAAATAAAAATTGATAATCAAATTATTAATACTCAGGTTGTTATAAAATAAAACTTTTAATCATTTAAAAAAAAAGGCTGGCCATACATGACCAGCCTTTTTTTTACATTTTTATACTGATTACTGAATTTTGTTATGAGAGTTGAAAGTACCAAAAAAATTGAAAAGCAGTTTCCAATTTAAGTTTGTAACTTAAACCATGAGTGGTTGAAATAATACCGGTAAAATTTTATTATCCTCACCATATAAACTCAACTCTGACAGGTGCTATCGCGCTCTGTCAGGTTTCGAACAACTACTGACCTCGTATGTTTGTGATAATAAAAAATAGTGTGATTAATCCCAATGCATCAAAAATTTTCTATTGTCCCCCGAAGTTTCAGCGATTTTCTATTGCTGATTTACTATTGATTATTTATTTTTAGCATGATGAATTTCAATGACTTAATATTTAAAAATCTAAAATAAAATATGGCGGTAAGAAATTAATTTCAAAATATTTGTTACTTGTAATGCCTATTTTTTTGTTTATGCATAATTATGTAACCGCCATATTTTATTTTAGAAATTATAACATTATAAAGCTATTAACCAATGTGTTAGCGAGCAATAGACAATAATCAATAGTCAATAGAAAATCGCTGAAGCATCGTGATTAAACCTTTTCGCAACCTGCGAGAGTACTAATATCCTCGTAGTGTTGATACTTTTAAAATAATATTTCTTTTTATTTATGCCAAAACTAATTGAGATTCAAGAAAAACAAGAACAAGCAATATTAATTGGAATAATAAATCAACAACAAAACGAAAGACAAGTTATTGAATTTCTTGACGAATTGGCTTTTTTAACAAAAACAGCCGGGGCTAAACCAATAAAAACATTTACACAAAAGTTAGAAACTCCAAACCCAAAAACATTTGTCGGAACAGGCAAATTAAACGAAATAGCATTTTATGTAAAAAACAATAACATTGACGTGGTAATATTTGATGATGAACTTTCTCCCTCACAACTGCGAAATATTGAAAAAACACTTGAATGTAAAATACTTGACAGAACAAATCTCATTTTAGACATTTTTGCAAAACATGCACAGACCGCTCATGCAAAAGCACAGGTTGAATTGGCACAATATCAATATTTATTACCTCGGTTAACACGAATGTGGACACACCTTGAACGTCAAAAAGGTGGTATTGGTTTAAGAGGGCCGGGTGAAACAGAATTAGAAACCGACCGACGAATTATTCGCGATAAAATATCTCGTCTCAAAGAACAGCTTAAAAAAATTGACAAACAAAAAGCAACTCAACGTAAAAATAGAGGTAAATTAGTGAGAGTTGCTCTGGTTGGCTATACAAATGTTGGCAAATCAACAATTATGAATTTATTAAGCAAATCGGATGTATATACCGAAAACAAACTATTTGCTACTCTCGATACAACCGTAAGAAAAGTTGTGATTGGAAATCTTCCTTTTTTATTATCAGACACTGTTGGTTTTATAAGGAAACTGCCTACTCATCTTATAGTATCATTCAAATCGACACTTGACGAAGTGCGTGAAGCTGATATATTGCTTCATGTTGTTGATATTTCGCACCCAAATTTTGAAGAACAAATAAATATTGTTACCCGGACTTTACACGAAATTACTCAAAGCGATAAGGTTAATTATCTGATTTTTAATAAAATTGATGCTTTTACTTACATAAAAAAAGACGATGATGATTTAACTCCAAAAAAAAGAGAAAATTTTAGTCTCGAAGAACTTGAAAAAAGTTGGATGGCAAAAAACAACTCACCTTGTCTATTTCTCTCTGCAAAAAAGAAAATTAACCTTGAGAAATTTAAAAATTTACTTTATGATAAAGTGAAAAATATTCATGTTAAACGATTTCCTTACAATGATTTTTTATACTAATTACAATATCTTTTTATAACATTATAAGCATTATCAACGCCCAACTCACCTGCCTTACTCATATCGGAACAACCTTTTTTAGTGTCTTTTAAATAAATTAAAGTTAAACCTCTATTAAAATATGCCTCTTTAAAATCTTTTTCTAATTCAATTGCTTTCGTATAATCGGCAACAGCTCCACTGTAATCTTTTGACTTACATCGAATATTTGCCCGATTAAAATAAGCATAATAAAATTCGGGGTCTAAATCAATTACTGCATTATAATCGTTTATCACATCATTATAATCATAAATTTTCTTTTCTGTTTTTTCTTTATTATTCAAAGTAGCCACACTGCCTTGTATCTTAATTACTTTAGTATAATCGTCAATTGCATTAATATAATCAATCATTTCACTTCTGATATTAGCCCGATTAAAATAAGCAAATAAAAAATCTCGATTAATATTAATTGCTTTATCATACATTGTAATGGATAGATTAAAATTATGTATTTCGCCATTTAAAATTCCTTTATAAAAATATTTATAGTCATTACCGGTTGATATTTTTTTATCATTATTAACACTATCTAATTTTGAATGGACAGCCATAACATCTGCATCTTTAATTTTATTTGAGATATAAAAATTTGTTTTGTATTCATTTTTATTCAAATCTTGAATTTGATTATTATAGTATTCACTATTTAATTTTAAAGTATCATTATATGATATTATAAAAATTGGCTCTAAATCAATAACAATTTTTTTATTTTGAATCCTCCCGTCAACAACATCAGAATTACTAAAACTATTAAAGTCATCGTCAAACTCAACAATTTTGCTATATTTTGAACTTGTGTCGATATAACTTTCAAATAAGGAATCTTTTTTATTTTTTCGATACTCATCAATTTTGCTCATTGCAATATTGTGGTCTTCTATTGCACCCTCAAAATCGTTAATCTCACGTTTTGCAGAAGCTCTATTCAAATATGCAGCAGCAAAATCAGGAAAAATCTCAATAGCTGTTGAATAATCACGAATAGCACCTTTGTAATTTTTCATTTCAAATTTAACACCTGCCTTATTATAATAAGAAAGAACATTTTGTGGTTTTAACTGACTAACCTTGTCATAGTCATCAATAGCTTTATTATAATCACCAATTTCAGTTTCAACAATTGCACGGTTATAAAAGGTAAGTGCATTATCAGGGTCAATATCAATGACTTTGTTGTAGTCATCAATGGCTTTATCATAATTTTTCATTTTATAATAAACAATACCACGACTAAAATATAATAAAGAATTATGAGCATCTAATTTAATAGCATAATCATAATCACTAATGGCACCATCATAATTTTTTAACTCGGTTTTTGTAAAAGCTCTTCGGCTATAAGCTTCAGACGAATAATTATTTAATTTAATTGCTTCAGTATAATCAACAATAGCACCTTTGTAATCTTTAAGATAATGTTTTGCAACTCCTCTATTAATGTAAGCTCCCGGGATAGTAGATTTTAGTTTTACAGCATTATCAAAATTAGTAATAGCTTCTTTATATTTTTTCAAAATCATTTTAGTAATTCCCCGGCTAATAAAAATATTTGGATTTGTGGGATCCAAATTTAAAGCTTTTTTATAGTCTTCAAGAGCTGAATCATAATTATGTAATCTGTCTTGTGTAATGCCTCTAAAGTGGTAAGCATTAGAAAAATACGGATTAATTTTAATGGTTGTATTAAAATCAGAATCAGCACCTGTAAAATCACCAAGATTATATTTAGCTATTCCTCTATAAAAATATGAAGCAAATAAATCCGGTTTTACTTTAATTACTGCATTAAAACGTTTAATAGCTTCTGTGTAATTTTCGTGAAATAACTCATAACGACCAACTCCAATATAATGAGCTATATCAAGTTGTGAAAAACTTAATAAAGGAATAAATAAAAATAAAATTATTAAAAACTTAACTCTTTGCATAATCTTTTAAAACAAATAAGGAAACATATACTTCACTCGGTTATAATTTTAACATATATTGTCATTGATAGTCATTAATTGTCATTAATAGTCATTGATTGTCATTGATTGTCAATAAACAATTAAATGACCCTATTAAATATTGCTTCGCAATTTCACGGGGCAAACAAATTACATTACGTAGAATATAACCGCACAAAATATAACAAAACTTATGCCATAAAATTAATTAGAAATAATTAATAAAAAAACACCAACTTAAATAACACAATACAAATTCAAAATTATTATATTGTATTGATAAAAAAAATAAACTTTATGCAAATATTATTTTACCTGTTGGCTTTTATATATTTTATTTTAATTCTTTTGTTATATATCGGCTGGATTAAAAATAAACCTTTTTTTATTGACGATAAGAAAAACAATGAACAACTTCTTGTGTCAATAATAATAGCTGTAAGGAATGAAGAAAATAATGTTTCTAATATTATTAATGATATCCTTAAACAAACATATAAAAATTTTGAACTAATTATTGTCGATGACCATTCAACAGATTCTACAGCCAAAATTACAAAAGATTTTTGTAAACAAAATCCTCAAATAAAATATAAAGAACTTGGTAATAATATCACAAGTAAAAAATCTGCCTTAACAAAAGGCATAAAAAATGCACAAGGCAAATTAATAATAACCACAGATGCCGACTGCAGTATGAGTAAAAACTGGTTGAAAACAATTGTGTCATTTTACTGTCAGCAGCACCCAAAAATGATTGTTTCTCCTGTTATTATTAGAGATGAGAAAAATATTTTTGAAAAAATGCAATCATTAGAATTTTTAAGTTTAATTGGTTCGGGTGCAGGTGCGATAAATATTAATCACGCTATAATGTGTAATGGTGCAAATCTTGCATTTGAAAAAAAAATATTTTTTGAGTTTAACGATACTTTAAAAAATAATTTTTCCTCAGGCGACGATATTTTCCTTATGCTAAAAACAAAAAAGAAATATAACAAGAAAATTCTTTTCCTAAAATCACACGATGCCACAGTTTATACACAAGCATTACCAAATTTTAAAAAAATTATTAATCAACGTAAACGCTGGACATCGAAAAGCCGTGCTTATTATGATTTTGATATTTTATTTACTGCAATTATCATATTTTTAACTAATTTTTCTCTACTGTTTACACTTGTTGCAAGCATTTTTAAATTTCAGTTCTTTTATTTTTTCATTTTCCTGTTTTTAGTTAAATTATTTATTGATTTTATTTTCTTGTTTAACATTACAAAATTTTTCAATAAAGAAAAACTCATGAGACTTTTTATACCTTTACAACTGTTATATTTTTTTTATATTAGTTTTGTAGCATTAACAGGCAACATCTCAAAATTTGAATGGAAAGGGAGGACGTTGAAAAAATAAAGGCTCAAGGCTAAAGTTTTAATTGATTATTGATTATTATTGATTCATAAATCTAAAGGCTAAAGTTTACCCTGTGAAATGCAAAGCAATTATTTAACAGGGGCTAAAAAACAAAGTATAAAATAAAAAAAAGAAAAAAATAATTTTGAAATACTTTTTACTTTAGTCTTTAAAAAGGGTGGCAAATTTGATTACCAACTTAAATTAAAAAAACTACATAATAACTCAGAATTACGGAAAGTAATTGAATAATATATTAATGAAAAAAGATAAAATAAATAAGGGTAACTCAATTGAATTAATAGTTTTTAATAAATTCATAAAAAATAAACTTGCATTAATCAGTTTATCTATCATTATATTTGCAATAATTGTAGCAATACTCGGCTATCTCATAACCCCTGACAAAACACCTTTTTGCAATGAACAATTTTTAGAGCTAACAACAAAAAAACCGGATTTTAAAGTTAAAATGCTACTTGTTAAAAAAAATGAAAAAATAAAAGAATCCAATTTATTTAAAAAGATGCTTTATGGTGAACAAAACCAATATTACCTTATTCCAATAAATAATTTTAAATTTGAAAACAATAATCTATCTGTTACAGAATATAACGACGTGAAAGGAGATGTTGAAATTATTAAAAAATATAACCTGGCAAATGTTGTGTATTCCTTGTCGTTAACAAAACCTGTAACATTTAATAATAATAAAATAACATTTTATGATATAGACAATAACAAACACGTTGAGACAATAAAAAAACTGAAAAATAAAATAATTTTAAACAATATAAAAGAAAAAAAATTCATCTTAGGAACCGATAGGTTTGGTAGAGATTTATTAAGCAGACTATTATTAGGCTCACGCGTTTCAATTTCGGTTGGTTTTATTTCAGTTTTAATTTCATTAATAATAGGCATTACACTTGGTGCAATAGCAGGGTTTTACAGGGGATTTGCTGATGATGTAATTATGTGGTTTATTAATGTTATTTGGTCAATCCCGACATTATTACTTGTTATTGCAATAACTATGGCATTAGGGAAAGGTTTTTGGCAAATATTTATAGCAGTAGGGCTAACAATGTGGGTTGAAGTAGCACGAGTTGTTCGCGGGCAAGTTATGAGTCTCAAAGAAAAAGAATTTATTGAAGCAGGTAAAGCTCTTGGTTTTAACAATTTAAGAATTATAACAAAACATGTAATTCCAAATGTGTTAAGTCCTGTAATAGTTATTTCTGCGGCAAATTTCGCATCTGCTATTTTAATCGAAGCAGGCTTAAGTTTCTTAGGTATAGGCGTTCAACCACCAATCCCTTCCTGGGGTACAATGATAAAAGAACACTATGGATATATTATTGTTGATTTAGCTTATCTTGCAATTATCCCGGGCATTGCTATTATGTTGTTAGTATTAGCTTTTACAATAGTTGGCAATAGCTTACGCGATGCTTTAGACGCCAGGCAAGTATAAAATAAAAAGTTTAAGGTTTAAAGTTTCGAGTTCTAAATTGATGATTATTGATTATTTAATTACCAATTTCTGAAATAAATTTAATTCTCATAAGTCTAATTTCCTCTTCGGAATATTCATCTTCGCCAAGAACATCTATTGCTTCTTGAACAGACTCTGATTGTGCTTCTTCTTTAAAATAATCAAAAACCTCTTCTTGATGGTCTTCATCGAGAACTTCATCAATATAGTAGTTAATATTTAACTTAGTTCCTGAATTAATAATTGCTTCAATTTCCTGAAGCAGTCCGGACATATTAAGTCGCTTTGTATCAGCAATATCTTTAAGAGACATTTTTCTGTCAATACTCTGAATAATAGAAACTTTTAATCCGGATTTATTAACAGCCGATTTAACAACCATATCTTGAGGGCGTTCAATATCATTTTCCTCGACATGTTTTTTTATCAAATCGACAAAATCTTTACCATAACGAGTTGCTTTACCCATACCAACACCATTAATATGCTTCATCTCTTCTAAAGTAATAGGATATTGAATTGCCATATCTTCAAGAGATGGGTCTTGAAATATAACAAAAGGAGGTAAGTTAATTTTTTTAGAAATTGATTTTCTTAAATCTTTAAGCATTGAGAATAATATCGTATCAACGGCACTTGTTCCACCATGAGAATCTTGTAAATTTTCTTCACCATTTTCATAATCATGGTCTTTTGATAACATAAATGAAAAAGGATTTTTTATATACTCTTTCCCCTTTTCATTTACCGATAATAAGCCATAACTTTCAATGTCTTTGTTTAATAAACCTGTTACTAATGCTTGTCGAATAACTGTGTTCCAAAATTTCTCATCATGGTCTTTTCCTATGCCAAAAACTCCATTATTATTGTGTTTATATAGTTTAATTGCTGATGTTAATTTGCCTGCCATAATATTTGATATATGGTCAGCTTTAAAGTTCCCCGTTAAAGAGAGGATAGTTTTTAATACCAAAACTATATACTCTTTCCCTTCAAATTGTTCTTTAGGATGGAGGCAATTATCACAATTACCGCAATTATCTTCACGATATTCTTCACCAAAATAATGCAACAACTGTTTTCTTCTACACAAAGAAGATTCTGCATACGAAACGGTTTCAAATAAAAGCTGTTTGCCAATTTCTTGTTCAGCAATTGGTTTACCCTGCATGAATTTCTCTAATTTTTGAATATCTTTATAACTATAAAAAGTAATACATTTGCCTTCGCCTCCATCTCTTCCGGCACGGCCTGTTTCTTGATAATATCCTTCAAGGCTTTTAGGAATATCGTAATGAATAACAAAACGCACATCCGGCTTATCAATTCCCATACCAAAAGCTATTGTTGCAACAATAACATCAATATCCTCCATTAAAAACTGATCTTGTGTATTTGAACGTGTTGCAGAATCCATTCCTGCATGGTATGCTAATGCATTTATTCCATTAATTCGTAATAGTTCAGCTAACTCTTCAACTTTTTTTCTGCTTAAACAATAAATAATTCCTGATTTGCCTGAATTAGCTTTTATAAATTTAATAATCTCTTTAGATGCATTTGTCTTTGGCCTTATTTCGTAATATAAATTTGCTCTGTTAAATGATGACTTAAAAACATTGCCATCAAGTATATTCAAATTTTTTTGTATGTCGTGTTGCACCTTAGGTGTTGCTGTTGCTGTTAACGCAACTATTGGAGCTCTGCCAATTTGATCTATTATAGGTCTTATCCGTCGGTATTCAGGGCGAAAATCATGTCCCCATTCTGATATACAATGGGCTTCGTCAACTGCATAAAATGAAATTTTTATTTTTTTTAAAAAATTAACATTATCTTCTTTAGTTAATGATTCCGGTGCAACATATAATAATTTTGTCTGCCCTTTAAGAACATCTTCTCTTACACTCTGAATTTCCGTTTTATTTAATGATGAATTGAGAAAATGAGCTATACTGTCATTTTTAAAATGCCCTCTCATTGCATCAACCTGATTCTTCATTAAAGCAATTAACGGTGAAATAACAATAGCGGTTCCTTGTTTCATTACAGCCGGCAATTGATAACATAATGATTTTCCACCACCTGTTGGCATTAAAACAAATGTATCGTGGTTTGATAATACACTTTTTATGGCATCTCCCTGATTGCCCTTAAAACTATTAAAACCAAAATATTCATTCAAATATTTCAGTATTGTCTTCTCGTCAATTTCCATTTATTCTTTATTTCTTCAATTCATCTATACAAATACGAATTCACATTCGTTTTTGTTTCATTTTTTTCAAGTATCTAATATATAAAAATATTAACTTTAATGCAACGTTTTTTTAAAAAAAATTGTATTACTTTGTAAAAAAATATTAAATTTTGATAAATTCCAATAAAATAAAGAAAATTGCAATTAATACGATTAATCATGAAGCAAAGTCAATCAGTAATTTAACTAATTATATTGATGATGATTTTGCAAAAAGTGTTGAATTAATCTATAAAAGTAAAGGAAGAGTTATTGTAACCGGAATAGGGAAAAGTGCAAACATAGCTGCTAAAATAGTTGCCACCTTTAACTCAACAGGCACACCTTCAATTTTTATGCATGCTGCCGATGCTATTCACGGTGATTTAGGAATAATTCAAAAAGATGACGTTGTAATTTGTATCTCAAAAAGTGGAAATACTCCTGAAATAAATGTGTTAGTGCCTCTTATTAAAAAATTTGGGAATAAAGTAATTGCTATTGTTTCAAATCAAGATTCTTTTCTATCTAAACAAGCTGATTTTGTTCTTAAATCTACCATTAAAAAAGAAGCATGCCCAAATAATTTAGCCCCTACGTCAAGCACAACAGCACAACTTGTTATTGGCGATGCTTTATCTGTTTGCTTATTAGAATATAGGGGATTTTCTTCAACTGACTTTGCAAAATACCATCCTGGTGGTGCTCTTGGCAAAAAATTATATATGAGATTAAGCGATTTATATATAAACAACGAAGTGCCAATAGTTTTTGAAAACGATAAGGTAGATAAAATAATAATGGAAATATCATCAAAACGCTTGGGTGCCACTGCTGTGCTTAACAATAAAAATGATTTAATTGGTATTGTTACCGATGGAGACCTGCGTAGAATGTTGATTGAAAATAAAGATATTAAAAATCTTACTGCAAAAGATATTATGAGCAGCAACCCAAAAACTATCGACAAAAACGAACTTGCTATTAATGCATTTAATATTATGGAAGAAAATAATATCACTCAAATTATTGTTACCGATAACAATAAATATGTTGGCATGGTTCATTTACATGATATTTTAAAAGAAGGTATTGTTTAATCACTGTAGATTTGGATTAACAACTTTTCCGATAAATAAAATACTATTTGTATTGTTATCTTTTATGATAAAAACAAAAGCGTGATTAGCTTTAAAAATAATATTTCGTGCCGCACATTTTTCGACCATAACAATAGCTGTTGTTGCTGCTGCTTCAGTACCTTTTTCGTCAACCTCAACAAAACATTTATGCTTTACTTTATCGATTCGTAAATCATTTGTGCCTGTAATTTTCGAAAAATCAGCTTCTTTTGAAAAAGCCAATGGCATACCCATATCAATTAAAGTATTATTTAAATCAAATGATGAGGCAATCTTAAATTTAGGTAAATAAATTTGTACTTTTTTTTCACTTATATTTTTATTCCATTTGTTATAATTTGTTATATTAAACAATTTTTTATCACTGGAAATATCCATAGACGATTTTGGTAATATTATTAGCATTGATATTGACTTACCATTATATGGGATTTCAACTATTTGAACTTTATTATCTTCATAATAATTTAATTTTTCATTATTCCCCATCATTTTAACATCAATACTTTTATCATTAGTCAAATAAAATTTTGCGTTTTTTGTTTGTTTCTCGTCAAAGTTATTTTGCCAAAGTACATTAAAATAAATTGCATTGGTTATTACTAATCGGGCTAATTGTAAATCATCAGGTGTAATTATTTCGGTAATCTTATTTTTTGTTTTTTTGCTTACCCATTCATTTATTTTATTACTACACTCTTTTTTATTTTTCAGATTAACTGAATAAGTTTCAGCATTATTAAAGACTTTGCAAGACTGTAAATATTCATTTCGGAAATGCCAATTAACATCAATCCATAAAGCATTAGCCGTAAAAATATCAATTTTATTGTTACTGCTTTCAATTTCAATATCAAGATTTTTAAAATTTTTTAAAGCTTTTTTTTCATTCATATCAAAATAAAAAACATCACTTATTTGTTTTTTTGTTTGTTTTTCAGCACCTGCATAAGCCATAACAAATGCTGTAGAAATACTATAAGGTGATAAAACACTATTTTTATCATTGTTATCAGCATGTGAAAAAATATCAAATGCAAATTTATTATTATTGTTTACAAAAGAGGTGTCGATATTATTTGCATCAGCAACTAACTTATTATTAACAAATAACAATACAAAAAAAATAATTATAATTAGGAAATTCTTTTTTAACATGACAAATCAAAATTTAGAAAGCAAAAATAAACTTTATAAACAGAAAAAAGTTAATAAAATAAAAAAAATAAAAAAAATAGTTTAAAAAAAAATATTTACTTTGTATTAAAATTTATCATCATGATTAAAATAGGTGTAATAGGAGCTGGTAAGTCGGCAAGTGAACATATAAAACAAATAAAACAAATCCCTGAATTTGATTTAATAGGAATATACAACCATGATTTAAACGAAGTAAATAAAACCGCTAAAGAATTTAACATAAAACCATTTAACTCTTACAACTCATTCGTTAACTCAGTAGATGTAATTAACTTAATATCATCAAAAAAGAATTACTATAATGATGCTCTAACAGCCTTAAAAAATTCAAAACACTTATTTATAAAAAGTATTAGAAACTACACAAAATCTGAAGTTGATAATTTAATTAAATTATCAAATGAAGCAAATGTTCAGATACAAATTAATAACGATGAACAGTTTGCCCCTGTGTTTTTATCAGCTAAAAAATATTTCGACAATCCAATGTATATTGAGACACAATATTTTAAAAATTATGAACAGAACGAAAGAATTTTACCAAATGTTATAGATTTAATTTATAAAGATTTAAGCATATCTCTAAATATTATTAAATCAAATACAAAAAAAATAAATGCAACGAGTTTATCAATTATTAACAGTTCTCCTGATTTTATAAATGCTCGTATTGAATTCGATAATGGGTCTGTTATCAACCTCACAGCCGGACGTTTATCAAATAAAGATATTCATATATTTAAATTTTTTCAACGCGAAGCTATAATTGAAATTGATTTTAATAATTCACAAACACAAATAACAAAAAAAAGTACAAAAAGAATATTATTTGAAACACTTGAAATAAAAAAAAATAATCAAACTTTTGAACAATTATTAAATTTTCGTTATTCAATTACTAAAAATTTGCAACCAATTATTAATATTGAAAACGAATTAAAAATTTTAGATATTTTTGAAAAAATTTCAGACAAAATTAAACTTACCTCAAACCAAATTTAACCTTTCTGCAATATTTTTTAATTAATCACGTTTTTACCTTAAAAAGGTTAAATTTAAACATTTTCTTATTTATAAATTTGGCTGAAATATGACATCCGTCAGCTGACGGATGTCATATTTTCTTATTTTATTTTAAAAAAAATTATAACATTTAACAGTATATAAACAAAAACAGCATCCATATATGATATTTTTTACCAAAAAAAACATCTTGTTTTTATCTTTATTCTCTATCATATCTTTTTATTCCTGCGATATAATCAACCCGGATGAAGATATCCCGGGATATATTCAAATTGATAAAATAACTGTCGAAAATGACCCAAAATCATTAAATTTAACTGATGTTTGGATTAACATTGATGGCAACTTGCTTGGGGTCTATGAGTTACCCGCAAAATTTCCTGTATTATCCACCGGAAGGCATAATATAATGGTAAGAGCAGGAATTAAAGTTAATGGCATTGCTGCAAGTCGTTCCTTTTATCCTTTTTTCAGTTCTTATCAAATTGATACAGTCATTCAACCTGAAACAACTATTAAATTAAACCCGACTATTAAATATCGTGATGATATTAATATTGTTTGGTCAGAAGATTTTGAACAGAACGGCACTAGCCTTGAAGAAACACAAAATAGCGATGCATCAATCACTTTAGTTACTTCCGATGTTTTTGACGGGAATTATTCGGGTGGTATTTTTTTAAACCAAAACGATTCTGTTTTTGAATGTAAAACTATTGACCCATATATTTTACCAAACAACTGTCCTGTTTTTTTAGAAATGAATTATAAAAATGATAATGAATTCTATGTTGGTCTTTATATTTATACCCATACCCAGGTTTTTCAAAATCCAATTATTATTATTAACAAATCACAGGAATGGAATAAAATTTTTATCGACATGGCTAGTACCGTGAATAATTATCCTGATGCCATACGGTTTAGAGTGTTCATTGGAGAGATAAAAAACAATGATGTAACAAACTCTGAAATATATTTAGACAATCTTAAACTTTTATATTAAAAAGAATGAACAATAAGCGACAAGTAAGTTTATATATAATATTCGATTTATTAGCTGCTGCGTCTGCATGGAGTCTTTTTAATATTTATAGAAAAATTTTTATTGAATCAATAAAATATGGACATAAAGTACCTATTCAGTTTGATGAAAAATTCTTTTTAGGGCTTATCATCATTCCTTGTTTCTGGGTTTTATCGTATTATATAACAGGTTATTACAAAAATGTTTATCGAAAGTCAAGATTAAAAGAATTTGGAGGAACATTACTCATTACAACAATTGACGTTATTATAATTTTCTTTGTCCTCATACTAGATGATACAATTTCATCATATAAAAATTATTATTCTTCATTTACTGTTCTCTTTTTATTACAATTTTTTATCACATACATCCCACGACTAATAATTACAACCACCACAATACACAAAATACAAAATGGAATTATCAGTTTTAATACTCTAATTATTGGTGGCGATAAAAAAGCTTTTGAACTATATCAAGACCTTATATCAAAATCAAAATCAGCAGGTAACAATTTTGTTGGATTTGTAAATATTAATGGGAACACAAATTATGAAATAAAAAAACATCTAAAACATTTAGGTAATTTAAACGACCTTCCTACAATAATAGAAAAATATAATATTGAAGAAGCTATTATTGCTATTGAATGTAACGAACGTAATAAAATAAAACATATTATTGATAAACTTGAAGGCACAAATATTATTATTGAAGCTATTCCTGATATTTATGATATATTAACCGGAACAGTAAAAATATCTTCAATATTTGGAGCTCCTTTAGTTCAAATATCTCACGATTTGATGCCTGCTTGGCAAATAAATTTAAAACGACTTATTGATGTTGTTGGTTCAATTTTTTCACTTATAGTGTTAATTCCTATTTATATTTTTATAATTATAGCCATTAAATTAACATCAAAAGGAACTGTTTTCTATAATCACGAAAGAATAGGACGCTATGGCAAGCCATTTAAGATATACAAATTCCGCACCATGTATGTTGATGCAGAAAAAAACGGACCGGCTCTATCATGTAAAAACGACAAACGAATTACTAATTTTGGACTTTTTTTGAGAAAAACGCATTTAGACGAGTTGCCTCAATTTTATAATGTCATAAAAGGAGATATGTCAATTGTTGGACCTCGACCTGAAAGAATTTATTACATAGATCAAATTGTCAAAACCGCTTCTTATTACAAACATCTCTTAAAAGTAAGACCGGGTATAACATCATGGGGGCAAGTAAAATATGGTTATGCCGAAAATGTTGAGCAAATGATTGAACGTTTGAAATATGACATTATATACATTGAGAATATGTCTATTTATGTTGATTTTAAAATAATGATTTACACAATTAAAACTGTTTTAGAAAGTAAAGGACAATAAATTACAGCATTGTGTATAATCCTGTTCAATATTAACCTTTTAACTAACACGTTATGAAAAAAATTGCATTAATAACCGGAGCAACCTCAGGAATAGGCAAAGCGACTGCATTAAAACTTGCAGAAAATAATTTTGATATAATTATTACCGGACGAAGAAAAAATTTACTCAATAAATTAGAAAAACAAATAAAAGAAACAACTAAAGCTAATGTTATTTCTCTTAATTTTGACATCAGAAATAAAAGCGAAGTTGGAAAAAACATTGACACCTTACCTGAAAATTGGGAAAAAATTGATGTATTAATTAATAATGCAGGATTAGCTCTTGGAGTAAATCCTATTTATTCAGGGGAAATTGACGACTGGGAAACAATGATTGACACAAACGTTAAGGGACTGTTATATATCTCAAGAAAAATTATGCCAATGATGATTGCACAAGGCTACGGACATATTGTTAATCTTTGTTCAATAGCAGGAAAAGAAGTTTACCCTAACGGTAACATTTACTGTGCCACAAAACATGCTGTTGATGCATTAACAAAAGCCATGAGAATTGATTTAAACAAATTTGGCATTAAAGTTACGTCAATATCACCGGGCATGGTAGATACTGAATTCTCAAATGTTCGTTATAAAGGTGATAACGAAAAAGCTAAAACTGTTTATAACGGATTTACTCCTTTATATGCTGATGATATTGCTGAAAGTATTTTATTTGCTGCTACCCGACCAAAACACGTTAATATTGCCGATATGTTAATATTTCCAACTGCTCAGGCAAATTCAAGTGTTGTTAATAAGAAAAAATAAAAACATTAGTTTATTTTCTTGTAATAAAGAAAATAAAAGATTAATTTTGCAGTCCAAATTTAACACAAAAAATCCCAATGGGAAGACAAAAATTTTCATTGGCATATATTTTTGACTATTAAAAAAAACTCTAATAAAGATGAAAAGAACATTTCAACCATCAAGAAGAAAAAGAACTAATAAACACGGCTTTTTTGAAAGAATGGCTAACGTAGCAGGTCGTAAAGTATTAGCTGCACGAAGAGCAAAAGGCAGAAAAAAACTTACTGTTTCTGACGAAAAAAGACACAAGATTTAATTTTTGCATACTTTCTTTAAAACTTAAGGTAAAGGAGCTATCCCTTTACCTTTTTTTATTGAATCCACTCCAAAAACAGGTAGAACTTCATTGCGAGGAAAGTTTACCCTGTGAAATTGGTCGCCCACAAAAATAAATGACAATAAAAAAATATAGTTGTCATTAGTAGGAACGAAGCAATCTATATCGTTGTAGTTCAGTAGGTTGAGATTGCCACTCCGCCAACTGGCGGATTGCAATGACGAGCCATTAAAACCGTCATTGTAATCCTGAAGCTTCGGGAAAGCAATCCTTAGAATAGCAGAATAAATTTATTTAAGCAAATCATTGACTAATTTAACCAACTCACCTGATTTAACAATATCAACAGCTTTTTCAATATCTAATCTTAAGTATTGATCTTCGGTAACAGCAGGAAATTTATTACACAAAAATTTATATACTTTATCGGTTCCTTGACCAAGACTTCTTAAATTCTCAGGTAAATTATCATAAGTCATTTGAAGAGCTCTTAAAGCACATAAAAATTCAATACCAACAATAATTTGAGTGTTGTATATAATTTTTTTAAGATGCAAAGCACCAATACTTCCCATTGATACAAAATCTTCTTGATTAGCAGATGTTGATACAGACATAACTGAAGCAGGAGTTGAAAGAACACGAGATTCGGCAGCACGAGCTGCACCTGCATATTGCGTAAGCATTAAGCCTGTATCGCCACTGTTATGGTCAACAGCTAAATCAGCAGGCAAACCATAATTCAGATATTTATCTAATAATGAGAAAGTTCGTTTGTCTGTAAGCAATCCAAGACTTGTTAAACTTAATTTTGCATAGTCGATAACAGTTGCTAATGGCTGACCATGGAAGTTTGCACCGCTTTTTGCCTGGAAATAACCATTCTCATCAACAAAAAATAAAGGATTATCAGTTGCTGAATTAATTTCAATTGTAACAGTATCTCTTAATTTTTCTAAAGCTTCATAAACAGGACCGTGAACTTGAGGGACAGCTCTAAAGCTGTATCTGTCTTGTACTCTTTCTTTAACGGTTTCGGGAATTTGATTTGGATATGCTATTTTTTGAGCTTCTTCAGTTGTTCTTTTTGAGTTGTTTATTAAATTTCTGATATGCTCAGCAATAAGCATCTGACCTTTATGAGGTCTGTTATTGTTAATAAGTTCAGAAAAAGCGTTTTTCTCACCACGAATAGCTTCTAATGACAGAGATGCAGAGATAGAAGCATTTTTTAATAAATTTTCAGCATCACGGATAACAAAAACAGTTATAGCAGAAATAAAGTTTGAACCATTGGTTAGACCCATTGCTTCTTTAGCACCTAATTTTGTTGGTTTTAATCCGGCTCTTTTAAATGCTTCGGGAGCATCTAATAATTCGCCTTTGAAATATGCTTTTGCTTCGGGTAAACCAATAA
>JAUVJB010000217.1 GCA_030592465.1 Bacteroidota bacterium
ATCGTTGGTTAATCTATTCTATAAAATCAATCAAATTGGTAATTTATATGTACAATATTTTTTATCCGAATGTATGCTGCACAACGGTGGCAATATGAAATTTTGGGCATTTTTAAACCACAATCTTTCAATTTACTACACCGTTTATTTATTGTTAATTCGTTCATATTCAGCACTTTCTGCCCAATTTTTTATATTGCATGTTAGCTGCCGGCATTCTTTGTTTTTATATATGTTTCAGGTGTTAATACTCCAATTTCACTTTTCTTAAAATCTTTCAGGTTTCTTGTTAAAATTACATCAATATCACCATATCTGGTTGCTGAAAAATTCTGTAATGCATCTTCAAAATCCTTAAATCCTGAATTCAATGCATTCCGAACAACCTCCTTATCCATTGGTAATACTTCTGTAATCAATAAAAGTTGGTTCAATTTGTTAATCACTTTTTCATGCTTTGCTGTTTGTCTTAATAAATAATAAACATTGCTATAAATTACAGGGGTTACGAATCCTCTGAGTTTTTTTGATTCACAAAGAGAGAAAATTTCTGTTGCAAATTCTGAAAACGGCCGTCTATCAAAAAAGAAATCAAGTATTACATCCGTATCTATTAAAACTTTATCCATTTTACAAATACTTTTCTGATAATATTTTTGTCAATTCTTTTTTATAATCAAAACTATGAGGTGTATTAAAAGAACCTCTTAATAACCTCGCAATATGGGTTGTTTCAACTTTTTGCTTGTCGTTTTCTTTAGTTATTACTTTTAAATAATTTTCTATAATGTCAGACAAACTGCGTCCTTTCCTTTTTGCATATTTTTTTGCACTTTGAATTAAACTCTGCTCTATTATTAACGTTAATTTAGTATTCATAACACTCCTCTTTTTATATTAATCTATACGTACAAAGGTATAAATAAAATATTACAAATCCGTATTATTTATCTAATTTTTATACGTAGCCTTCAATATTTTTTGCTTGCAGCTAACGGTGGCAATATGAAATTTTGGGCATTTTAAAGCTCCAATTTTTCAATTTACTACACCGTTTATTTGTTGCTAATTCGTTCATATTCAGCACTTTCTGCCCAATTTTTTATATTGCATGTTAGCAACTGCTTTTATTTCGTTTCATTTTTTTTAATCAGATTTTGTCTAAAATCTAAAATATTTGCAATTTCAATTAAATTCTTATTAAGTCCAACTGTTTTATCGACAATTCCTGTTAATAATTTTACGACTGCTAAAATACATGCTTTTGTTTTATAGTAATCAAAAATATCATCCGGTTTTATTCTCTGCAAATTCTGTCCAATAAACTATTAAATCCATTTTTCAATTTTGGATTTTAAATCAGCAGTTTTAATCCCTAACTCTTTACTTTTTACGTAATTTGTTTGTCAATTAGTTTATTTTCAACATTTTACAAAATAAGACTATTACGTAAATACGTAATATTAAATTTTACCAAAATAATCAAATAAACAATTATCATTCAGATATTTAGCATAAAAACTATTCCCTATTTTGTAAAGAGTTAGGGTTTAATAATTCTATCTTTTTTAGAATCCTCAAGTGCTTGGTCAATTTCATTATTAAATTGTTTCAAATCCATTGGTTTAAATTCCTTTTTTATAACAACTTTTTTAATCCATTAATTATATCTTCATTTTGCTGTCAAAAAAATTCCTGAACAAATATTATTTTTCGTCTCTGCAAATCCATTCTTTATTGATTTTATTCAAATTTGCAACTTTATCCCAAATTTGCAATTTTGTCTTGGTAGCTTGTTGCTAACGGTTAGTATATGGTTAGTGGCGGATTTCAAAGCACAAAACTTTCAGTTTAGCACAAATTTTATTTGATGTAATGCACATAAAATAAGCACATTACCGCCATTAACTATATACATTGTTACCTGCTGGCTTTATTCATTTCATATGTTATTTTATTCATTATTTTATTCCAATGTTCTTTCATTTCTGCTTGTTGTTCAGAGTTTAATAATTTTTCTTGGGGAATTGCAATTGTTGTCTTTTCACTATTTCCAATCACACGAATTTGAATAGTTGATATATTTTCCCAATTTTTTGGTTTCCAATTCAGTCGAATATGGGAATTTGCTTTAAAAACTCGAACAAGTCCTGTTGTTCCATTTTCAGTTTCGTATTCTTTTTTAATTTCAAGTTCATTTTTTAATTTACCCAACCATATTTTTAGTCCATTTTCAGAAAATAAAAAGTCCCAAACTTTTTCAGTCGAAACAGGAAAAGTTTTCCTTATTCCGAATTGAAATTCAACGTCTTTTGTCTTTCCAATTTGTTTTTTCACCTTATTCTCAATTTTTATTTTGTTGCATACCAATGTTTCTTTCCAATAACAAATTCGTCAGCACCCTTCTTTTTTATTATTTTCAAGTTTTTAATATGTGCTTTCCCGTGATTTACTTCTAAAAATTTAAGTTTTTCACAAGTTTCAAATTCGTTACATTCCCAACAACCCGCAATTTTTTTCTTTTGAACGCATCTTTTAATCTTACAACTTGGATTTCCACCACCATTTCTACAACTTTTTCCGCATCTCAATTTCACCATTGACCCTAAAACTTCATAGCAATCAGGATATTTTTCAAATGTTTTAAAAAATGAATAAGAAGATAATAATTCTGCTGTTTTGTCAAAACGATATGTTCTCAATTCTTTTCTTAAATCTCTTGCTAAATCGGCAATAATTCCTTTACGATTTGGGCAGTCAGCACAATATAGTCCACAATATGCAATATTTTCAATGTTTGTATTATTCATTAGTTATTACTTTAAATTTTGAAAAGAAAAACCCTAATAATGCACCAAAAATTACTAAACTTACGAAAGTGTTAAATAATTGAACTAAAATTAAAGGTGTTGGATAATTTATAAGCATCCACTGATTAAATGCTTCTGGAACTGATTTAATAAATCCGATGATAATTCCAAAATACAATCCTTTAATCCAACCGTTTCCCGGTAAACTTGAATAAAAAAGTCTGTATAATAATATCCACACAATCATAAGGAATATTCCAAATACCATTGTTAAAAATATCCAATTTCCAAATCCACCTATAAATTCAAATGTTTTTAGTGAATGATGTCCTTCAAATTGTTTGTAGATGTTTGCAACAAAAGGGTTCATATAAAAAACGTTTCCAATTATCATCTGTATAATAATCAGGACAGCTCCCCATAATACTGCTTTCTTTGTGTTAATTTTTGTTTTCATTTTAGTTCCTCCGTTCATTTTTGTTCAGCTTGCAGGTAACGGTAAGTATATGAAAAGTAAGCGATTACGAAACACAAATTTTTCGACTTACAAAAAAGTTCAAACGGGCTACAAACCTTGATGTTACTACTATCTCGCTTATTTTTTATATACATTGTTACCTGCTGGCTATTTATCACTTTTTCCCTGTAAATGTTATTGTTGGAACAGTATGATAATCATTCTTTTTCCAAAACCTTAATAAAAAATCAATATCATTTAATAATTTCTTTCCTTCACCTGCCTTAAAGAATGGTAAATCAGTTTTACAATTATTAATGCAATACATAGCTAATTCTGTCGATAATTCCTCAGCAAAAAGTAGACGCATAATATGCTCTCTGCTGTCTTGTTTATTAAAATACTTATTCTCAGGCAAAGGGAATGCACTATTTACTGCTAATGCAATTTCAACACCACTTTTGGGATTAAAAAAAACTAATCCTGTTTCAGATACTTTTGAATAATTCTGTGTTTTATTATTATTAGTGTCAAAAAATCCATCTTTTCGTGCTCTTTTCTTTGCTTCTTCTCTTTCATTTTTTGTTAAATTCAAGGATAGATTAAAATACTCTGTATATTTTCTGATAAATTCATCAATTTTATCTGATGGCATAAAAGCAATTTGAGAACCATTATTAAAGTCTTTAAAAGCATCGAATTGTAATTTTATGGTTTTATCCACCTCTTCTGTTTGATGGTCTAAAAAATTAACAGCCATTCTACTCTCCATAGAATTTTTCTCGTCTAATATTAAGTCAGGATTAAAATCATTTTGAAAATATATCCCAGAAAACCACCATTCGTCTTTCCATTGAGCTATACCCATAAATAGAATTGTATCAATTTCTTTTAAATTTTCGTAATGGTCAAATGATTTTTTAGTTAAATTAAATTTTTTGCTTGAAGCGATATGTTCAATGAATATATCATTTTCGTCTTGACCTTTGTATAAGAAAAAACCTCTGATTTTTTTAGATATATTTAGAAAGTCTGTGCTTAGAGAGTGTTCTTTCCCAATTATCTTAGCAACCCATTCCTTTCCTTTTAAACTTAATAGTCGAGTGTAATTTTTGTGTAATTCGGCATCTCTGTTTTCGTTTAGATAATGAATTACATTTTCTTTGTCCTTACTATCTTCAATTAGTTCAGCTTCATTATCGCGTAAATCTAAAAGCGTGTCTGGATAAAACAGGTAGGTTTTAAAAAGAATAGTGTCAATCAAGTTACGAGCTACATAAAAATCATTTTCTGTTTTGCCTATTTCATAATATTTTTTTAAAACTTTATTTTCAGGTGCATATTCATATGCTTCATCCAATATTTCCATAATATCGGATGCCATTTCAGAAAAGAAATAATTTCCTGAATTAATAAACTTTTCATTCTGGGCAGTATTAAAAAAATACCAAAATAAAAATCTAATATCCTGTTCATTTATTTCATTTTTGTAATAATTTTTTGTGTCGTAGAAAGGAAGCTTTTTATTGTAAAACTCTTGATGAAGTTCAACAAACGAAGTCCAAATATTTGTTTCTGATATTATATCCTCAAAATATGAAGTGATGAAACAAGATAGGATGTTAATGTATTCAGTGTCAAAATATTCAGATAAAATATCAAAGTGATTATTTATTAGTTTTCCCTTTATATTATTGATTAATTTCAGGTAGTAACCATCTGTTATTGTTTGCGTTTCATATGGTTTTAATTTCAACCATTCTTTTATGTATATTCTTTCTTTCATTTTACTTATCATCTGTTTCGGTCTCCAGCTTG
>JAUVJB010000294.1 GCA_030592465.1 Bacteroidota bacterium
CAGCTGGCGGATCGCAATGACGAATAATAATAAATGAATTAGTTTTATTTCAGATACTATTTAAAATATTTTCAACTTCATGTGTGTATGTTAAATGATTTAAGTTTTGCTTTCAGACTATTTGAAGGCATGGAAAAAGATAATTTAAGTTATATTTATAGGGGTTATTTTACTCAAGGTGTAACTGACAAAATTATTTCGTTAACTGAAACAAATTTAGAAAATTACGGAAAATCTTCAAAAATAAAGAAAAGAGTATTTTCTATATTGGTCGAAGGTCTTCAAAATATAACACGTCATCAAGATACTTTAAAAGACGAATCTCAATCAGGAATATTTGTAATTCAACAAAAAGAAGATAGGTATTATATTACAACGGGAAATCTTATTGACAAAAACAACATCACAAAATTATCACAACAATTAGATAAAATAAATAGTCTTGAGAAAGATGACCTGAAAAAATTCTACAAGGCGGTATTAAACGACAATATAATGTCGAATAAAGGAGGTGCCGGTTTAGGTCTTATTGAAATGGCAAGAAAATCAGGGAATAAATTATCATATGATTTTAAGAATATTGATGATAAACATTCTTATTTTTATCTTTATACAGAGATATCAATTTCACAATCAGAAGAAAATAAAAACGTTGCTGCTTACTCATTAACAAACATTAAAAATCTACACAATATCCTTAATAAAGAAAATGTTTTATTAATATTTAATGGTATTTTTAACCAGGAAAATCTAATTAATCTACTTTCAATAATTGAAGAACATATGGCAAATGCTTTATTATTAAGAAAGAAAGTCTTTAATATTATGGTTGAAATGCTGCAAAATATTGTAAAACATGGCGATAATAATATTGATAACAAAGGAAATTCCGGTATATTCTTTATTAACAAAAAAAATAATATTTATTATTTGAATTCCGGCAATTACATAGTTAATACAAAAATAAATGACTTAAAAGATAAAATTGACCATGTAAATAGTTTGGATGATAAAAATCTTAATAAATTTTATAATAATCGTTTATTCAACTTTCAGATTGACAGCAGTAAAGAAGCGGGATTAGGATTAATAGAACTTAGGCTGAAAAGTAAAAACAAATTAGTTTACAATATTAATAAAATTGATAATGAATTTTCTTTTTTTACTCTAAGAACGTGTGTTGAACATAAAGAAACTTATGAATGATTTAATAATTGAGGCAACAGAAGAAACGCCGAGAATATTTTTTAAAAAAAATAAAAATATATTTGTTATTTCAGAAAGATCACTTCCTGAAAATGCAGTTGAATTTTACACTCCCGTTTTTGAGTGGCTTGAGCAATATAAAAAAGATACAAATACTGAAACAATTGTTGACTTCAAATTAGATTATTTTAATACGGCTTCGGCCAAACAAATTACAAAATTTTTGCTAATGTTAGAAAAAATAGCAAAAACAAACAAAGTAAAAATAAGATGGTTCTATAAAAAAGGAGATTTAGATATGCAATCATCAGGCTTACGTTATGACAAACTTATTAATATGGAATTTGAATTAATTGAATACTAAATTTATTTTACAAACATGGAAAAATTATATATAAAGTCAACTGAAGATACTCCTGAAATTTATTTTTGTCCTGACGAAAACAAATTTATTATTTCTAATAAATCATTACCCGAAAATGCTATTGCCTTTTTTCATCCTGTATTTAATTGGCTGAATAATTATATGGATTCTCCTAATAAAGAAAATACATTCTCTTTTAAATTAGAATATTTTTCAACTTCAACTGCGAAACAATTAGTAAAAATATTCTTTTTACTAGAAAAATTATCTGAAATAAGTAATGTTGATGTTAAATGGTATTATCAAAAAGAAGATACTGACATGTATGCATCCGGGTTAAAATATTCGAAGCTAATAGATTTGCCATTTGAATTAATTGAATACTAAACACTTGAATTCACTATAAACATCATTTTTATTAAAATTAAATGCAAATAATTATTTAATCACCTTAACAAAATTGTTATATTGTTATAAAATAACAATCATTTCGCCAGCCGGCTGACAATCTTACCATCTAACAATTTAATCATTATGGTCAAATAATTAAAATTTAAATTACGATTTATTCTCTAAAAAATGCTATTTTGATGAGGTCTGAAACACTCAAAATTTTATTCCAACAACAAGCACATCGTCAATTTGACGTGCATTTCCTTTCCACTTAACAAAAGTATCACTTATTGTTACAAGTTGTTGCTGTATATCAAGTTTGCTAATGTTAACTAACAATTGTTTAAAACTGCTTGCCATAAATTTTCTATTGTTCTTACCTCCAAATTGATCTTGATATCCATCTGAAAATAAATATAACATAGCACCATCTTCAATGTCAAATATCTTATTTGTAAACTGAACATCTACTTTTCGTGAAAAATTCCCGCCTGCAGAAAATATATCACTTTCTATTGTGATAACTTTATCATTATTAATTAAATACGCTATTTGGTCAGCATTTGCTATTTCAATTTGTTTATTTTTCTTATCAATGCAACATATACTAAGATTCATTCCATCACTTTGAACATCGTCAGTTTCTTTTTCTTGATGTAAAGCCTTAATAATACCGGAATTTAATTTTTCAAGTATGACTGAAGGTGTATAAATTTTCTCATTTATAACAATCTCATTTAACAAAGTATTTCCAATCATTGACATAAAAGCACCCGGAACACCATGTCCTGTAGAATCGACAACCGCAATAATTACTTTATCTTGTTGCTTTGAGAACCAATAAAAATCACCACTTACAATATCTCTGGGTCTGAAAAAAACGAATGATTGAGGTAAATATTTTTTAATAATTTTATATGAAGGCAATGTGGCATCTTGTATTAACTTAGCATAACTTAAACTATCTGTTATTAAAATATTATTCCTTTTAAGCTCCTTATTAACAGAATTAATCAACTCACTATTTGCTTGTAACTCTTCTTTTTGTTGTATGAGTTCAGATGTGCGTTGTTTGACAATTTCTTCTAATCGTAAATTAGCAGCAACGAGACGTTTTGAATTAACTTTTAAAACTATCCATAATATAAAAAATGAAATTATTACATAAAAAATATAAGCCCAAATTGTTTGGTACCAAGGCGGCACGACAAGATATGTAAAAGA